>PPDG01000212.1 GCA_002899795.1 Desulfobacteraceae bacterium
TCTATCATAAGAAAAAACAGGCTTATAAATCTGCCGCTATCTCTCACATCGGCGGCGAGAAGACTGTTCACTTGGGTGAGACTCTCGGCCAGATTTTCCGGTCTCGTTACCAGCCCCCTTATGAGCGCCCTCGCTGTGGCCATGAGCAAAGCAGCTCCAACTCCATGGCCGGTGACATCGCCCACCACAATGCCAAAGCGGGCGCAGTCTTCATCCTCACAAGGGAAAAAGTCAAAATAGTCCCCACCAGTCTCGTCACAGTAGACGCTCTTGGCAGCAATATCAAAGCCGCGTAGGTTTGGTATCTCCTGTGGCAGGAGATTTTGTTGCACCTCCTTGGCCACTTCCAGAGACTTACGTATTTGTACTCTGTCTTCAAGTTGGGGAACCATTTCATTGAAGGACTTAGCCAGCAGATCGCGTTCATCGCCTGTGTTTATATTGATGCGCGCAGAGAAATCTCCCTTTGCCAGACGCTTGACCGCCTCAACCATGACGAATAAAGGCCTGATCATGGCGTGGGCGAACCACAGACCAGCCAAAATAAGCAAAAGAATCACTCCAATGGCGACAACCCCGGTAATGAGCCACTGTTTTTTAACCATTGAATGTAAGGACTCTCGTACCCGTTCAAACTGCTCCAAAATAATCCTTTTGGGTACGATGAGTATAAGATTCAAGTCATCACCGGCGTGACCATAGGCCCAGACAGAGTCCACGCCGAAATAAGGCATGTCGATGTAGCCGGCTTGTCTGGCTTTTATTTCCCCTTCCATCAATTCCATTATCTCCACATCTGAAGATGCTAGTCGTTCCACCCCCATGGCGCCGCTCCAGGCAGCGGCATTCTCCACATAGTCTTTTTGAGCCACTACCCAGAGGCCGTACTCACCAGTCTCTTCTTTTACCCCTGACCAGACGAGAAAGGAGCGCATGGCCGTTGACCACTGAGAAGATAATTCATGGACCTGTAAAACCTCTGAAAGAAGTACGTCAATGGCGGCTACTCCTGCAAATGAACCGTCAGAGTGACGGACGGGCATAGAGGCAGTCATGATTACCTGACGCGTGGAGGCATCTATGTAAGGGGTGCTCCAGGCCAACTCACCCCTTTTTTTGGCCAAGATATACCACGGACGAGTTTGTGGGTTGTATGTGGCAGGGTAGCTGCCGTGGCCGGGATAGGCTGCGTGAACGCCGCTCTCCAGGCTGACATACTGCCAATAGAGGATGTCGCTCAATTGGTTCTCAAACTCACTGTGCAAAGGAAGAAGCCTTCTCAGGCGACCAATGTCAGTTGCCACATACCTCCAGTCAGCTCCCGGTCGGACCAAAAAGACCTGATGACCGAAGCTCACAACCATTGGTTCGGTTCCCTCCTCAGCGGCACCTCTGATATGCTTATGAGAAAATACGATATCTTTAGGAGCCTTGGCGGGGTTGTCGTAGTCATCAGCAAAATAGACCTTAGCAGCGCCCTTCGGCGGTTCGGACAAAAAGCGCTCTGCATCTCTGGCAATGATTCTAAGTGTGAGTTCCAGCACCTCTTTCTCACGGCCAAGTATCTTGGCATAGTCCGTTGCCGTTTGCTGAAGCTCTTTGCTGACGATTTCGGTCCGGTTCTTTTTTGCCAAACCGGATATGGTCTCACCCATTCGTACAATTCCCCGCTGCCCTACTAAGGTAACAACGAGAAGTGGCGCAAGACTGAAGGTCATGAAGAGGATAAGGAATTTCCAGCGAATGCTCATAGACCATCTCCGATGGTAGCGCAAGGTGCAGTGCGAAGTAGGCACTAGGTGCCTACAAGTCATTACACTTCGCGCCTCCTAGGCGCTTCGTTGTCACTTGGGCTGACGCCCGTCACTAAGCCTTACGGCCGTCATTAAGTTGTCTCAGTCCTACAATGACAATTAACAATAAAGGACAGCGTAGTGTGTTGACCTAATGACCATAAATGACGCCGCAGGCATAATGACAGCGTAGCGTAGTGACGGCCACATCTAGTGGCCAAATGACTATAAGGGACGTCAAGGATATTCATAGTCCAAAAGATTATTGGACTGCCAGCTTTAACGCATTACCAATGCAGTAGTGTGGCTGCCCAGGTGAAACCAGCCCCGAAGGCAGTGAGGAGTACAAGATCGTTTTCCTTTAACTTTCCCTGTTTCAAAGCCTCATGCATACAAATAGGGATGGTGGCAGCTGTGGTGTTACCGGTCCAGGCGATGGTGTTCACCACCTTTTCTTCAGGGATGCCCAACTGGGACGCCACCATTTGATTGATGCGCATATTGGCCTGATGAGGCAACAGTAAATCCACCTCCGCCACTGTTTTACCAGCTTCGGACAAGACCTGGTGGCTAACTTCAACCATGCGGGTGATCGCATGTTTGAATACCATCCGTCCATTCATCTGCGGGTAGTGCCTGCCTTGATCGAGGCTTTCATGAGAAATCCTTGGGTGGTGTGCGCTGGCAGGATACTCAGTCCACAGTTCCTTTGCGTACTTTCCCTCTGAGTGCAGAGCGCTTGCCAGTATGCCAGGGTGGCCATCCGGGGCCAGGCCCACCACCGCTGCTCCTGCGCCGTCACCGAACAATACTGACAGGTCTCGGCCGCTGAAGGTAAAATCTAGAGCCGTGGAGTGAATCTCCGTGCCGACGATGAGGATACGTTCATACTGGCCACTTTTTATCAAACTATCAGCCATGGCAAGACTGTATATAAAGCCCGAGCATTGATTGCGGACATCCAAGGCACCGATTGTTCTGTCGCCGAAGAGCCTGTCTTGCAAGAAGCAGCCATTGCCAGGGAAGAAATAGTCCGGACTTAAGGTGGCATATATGACGAAGTCGATATCATCAGGGCTGAGCCCGGCATTGTCGATAGCTTCTTTTGAGGCGTGTACTGCGAGGTCAGTGCCGGTTTCTCCCTCTGAAACAAAGCGCCGAGCCATGATTCCGGTCCGTTGTCTGATCCATTCGTCGGAGGTTTGCAGTTCCTCGATGGCTTCGAGTTCTTGGTTTGTAACTTCTCGCTCCGGTAAATAAATGCCCACGCCGAGAATTCTTGTTTGTCTCATATCTTCCCCTTCTTGATCCCCTGCTTTCTCAATTCCCCCTCCCCCTAACCCCCTCCCGCCAGGGGAGGGGGGATCCTGGGGCGCATCTAAAGTTCCCTCCCCCTCGACGGGGGAGGGTTAGGGTGGGGGTGAATAGGTTCAGATTGTTTCTAAAGTAACCCTAATATGAACTCGGTCATTTCCTTGATAACCCTGTCGGTAGCCTCCTTATGAGGTATATGAGCACAGTCAGGAATAAGGAGAGGCTTGGCGGGGCCGGCTACTCGACCTGCTATGGATTTCACCTGAGCTTCAGTACCGTACTGATCGTCTTGGCCTTGGATCACCAGAACCGGGCACGTGACCCTTGGCAGGCAATCCTCAATATTCCAATGTTTGAATTCGGGGGACAGCCAGGTCTCACACCATGCTTTGAAAATCACTTCGGTATTACTATCGTGATAACGAGCCAGCTTTTTCTTGAGGTCTGTGGTCTGGTAAGTTATCACGGCCTCTCTAATACCTTCCAGGGTGATCTCTTCCACAAAAACATGTGCAGCTTCGGTAATAAGCCCTCGGACCGATCCAGGATATTCTGCTGCAAAAATCAGGGCAATAGAGCCGCCATCACTGTGACCAATGAGGATGGAGTCCTCTACGCCAGAAGTCTCTAGAACCTCGGGTAGGGTGTCCAAAGCCTCATCGTGAACATATCGGATTGTTCTTTGGACATCGATGGGATCAGATTTGCCATGTCCCCAGCGGTCATATAGCAAACCGTTACAGCCAGTTTTCTCTAACAGTACTTCTGGGAAGTCATGCCACATCTCAATAGAACCCAAGCCCTCGTGGAGAAAAACGAGAGTGGGACGGGAGTCATGCCCATCGTTACCCGGGTGCGTGAGCCTCCTCACTCGGAGCTTGTTGCCCGCCGCCCGAACGAAGAAATCTTCCGTGGATATTCGGTTATGCTTATTCACAGTGCTTATGATGCTCCATCAACAGATTTGTGTAGACATAGGGAAGCCAGAGAGCGACTTTGTCAATATTTTAGGCATTTTAGTACACTTTAGTACATTTTAGACATTTATTGTTGAGTGATCTTCTGCAATAGCTCCCTATAATACACATAATTCTCATATGGCACATCGGACCGGATCCGCCCGTCTGCCAGGGGCACATAGCCACCGTCGGCAACTAGTGGCGGCACCTTCTCCTCGATTTCGCTTCTGATCGTGTCTTTGTCGCGTCGCAATGCATCCAGATCGATCCCCCCAATAAGGCGCAGTTCACGGCCGAACTCTTGACGAATATTGCGATAGTCCATTTCATTAATGTTGACCTCACAAGCCCACAGACAGTTAAATTTCCACTTGATAATGCTGGGCAGCAACGCTCTGGCATTGGCATAGGTCACAAAGGCGGTGGTCTCTACTGCATACTTCTCCAAAACCTCAAGAACCGGCTCATAGCTCCTGAGCACCATGTCCTCGTACATCTGTGGCGAGATCAAGGGTCCATAGTTGCCACCGATGGGTTCGCTGAACAGAACCGCGTCAACTTGGACATCCTTTAGGACCCGTTCAGCCAATCTGGCTGCAAACTCACCCTGGATCTCCATGGCTTCACGCACAAATTCAGGATCATCAATGAGCAGGTCCATCAGCTCTGCAAATCTGCGCCATTCGTAAACGCCCATAGTGAGGAAAAATCCCCGGTGAATTCTTAGCATGAGCACATGGTCTCGCTTTTGCCAACGGCGAATCCTTTGAGACCAACCCCTGGGCAAGCGTCCTCGCCCGTATGGATCGAGGCGTTGCCGCAGTTTTTTCAGTTCAGCTCGCGAGGTTGGCCACTTTTTGAACTTGGGATTGGGCTCCAAGTCCGGCTCTATAACCTCGCGCCGATCGGTAGGAAACATCTGAGAAAGATCTGCTTGAGACCGCAACCCCTGCTTGCGCCATGTTTTGAGCACGTCCCGGCGGATACCCTCCTCGAAATAGGGCACGCGGTCGGGGCTGCCGTAGCGCATTGTCTCAAGAAATCGTTCGCGACTATTCATTTGCCTAATCTTTAGTATTTAGTTGATAAGTGCTCCCTGTCTTTTTGTTTACCACTGAAACACATATCTAATGTAAATCAGAAATCCGAATATCGAAATCCGAAACAAATTCGAATTACCAAAATCCAAATGTCCGAAACACCAGACAAGACTTTTCGAGTAGTCACGTTTTGAACATTTGAGAATTCGGATTTTGTATTTGTTTCGTGCTTCGTATTTCGTATTTCGAATTTGAGTGCGAAGCACTCCTCTGTGTCTCTGTGGTTCATCCTTTTCAGGCTACGCCTCCCCAGCAAATCCCATGACTAAGTCGATCTGAAATGAAACATTTCCTGGACAGTTTGTCGGTATTTTCTGATTTCAGCTTGGCGGCGGGCGCGGCTCCACCCAAGGGTGTTGCCCATGAGTTTGGCTGCAACCACCTCCAATCCACCTCCGCCGTTGAAGTGCAACAGATCTGTTCGCCTGCTCATGAAGTCTTCCAGGGTGAGGGCCATCTCATCCTCTACCCCATAAATGACCTGGGCTTTGATTACCCGAGAGCCTGGCCCCAATTGTTCCAAGAGTTTCCGATCACTCAAACCCAGAGCCAGGATGTCCA
>PPDG01000478.1 GCA_002899795.1 Desulfobacteraceae bacterium
AAACACCAGACAAGTTTTTTCGAGAAGTTACGTTTTGAACATTTGAGAATTCGGATTTTGTATTTGTTTCGTGCTTCGGGTTTCGTATTTCGAATTTGAGTGCTAAGCACTCCTCCGTGTCTCCGTGGTTAGTAAAGGCATATATCGAACACTGTTATCTGCAGTAGGTGGAGCCAAAGGAATAGGCGTTTATCGAATTGCGGACTTCTGGTGGTTGTTGATCTTACGAATGGGCAGACAGGACAAGGGCTATAAATCGAACGGCGTCAAACTTTCGTAACCATTGTCGGTAACAAGTACAGTTTGCTCAAACTGGGCAGAAAGCGATCCGTCTTTCGTTACCGCCGTCCAGTTGTCAGCCAAAATAAGGAGCTCCTTGCTTCCCAGATTAACCATGGGCTCAACAGTGAAGACCATCCCAGGAACCAAGCGAATGCCTTCCCCCTTTCTGCCGAAATGTGGCACCTGCGGGGGTTCATGAAAAGTAAAACCTATTCCATGACCGGTAAATTCCTCCACCACCGAACAACCTTCCCCTTCAGCATATTTTTGAATGGCCCAGCCAATATCCCCTACTGTATTTCCAGGTCCCACCATGGCCAAAGCCACTTTGAGACTCTCACGGGCCACCTTAACTATTTTCCTGGCCTCTGGACTGGGGCTGCCAACAAAAAAGGTCTTATTGACATCGGCATAGTATCCGTCCAAGATGGAAGTCACATCCACATTTGCTATGTCTCCGTCCTGCAATATTCTTTCTCCCGGGATCCCATGACATATTTCTTCATTTACGGAAACACAAACAGATTTGGGAAAGCCCCTATAGTTCAGCGGTGCGGGGATAGCACCATTTTTGATGGTAAATTCATGAACGAGGGTGTTGATCTCATCAGTTTTGATGCCTGGTTTGATCTGTGTTTCCACCAAATCAAGGGTCTTAAGGACTAATCGACCAGCCCGTTTTATCTTTTGAATTTCTCCTTTTTCTTTGAGCCTAATATTGTATTTCTGGGCGTATATTTTTTTTACGCTTTGATGCTGGATCTTACTCTTCCCCAAGCAACATTTCTTGTATTTCAGCCCACTTCCACAAGGGCAAGGGTCGTTTCTTCCCATTTTCTTCGGCATAGATTCCTCTGTGGAGCTCCAGCTACCGTCTCATAACTCAATTCGCCATATCAGTCCAAAGGCCGTGCCAAATATAACATGAATTATTCTGATTCTACAAAGACCTAACGAATTTCTATCCGGAAATTATACAAATGGATGTGATTCTAAGGAGTGCGACGACGACGAATCTCATGTCCATATGGTTTGCAGGAGATCCTTCGCTTTGCGTAGAATGACATTCACCCTTAAATCTAGTCGCCATCCTCATTGACTTCCGCAAAATTTGGCAAGAAATATGCATAGTTCTTTAAACCTGAAAGAAAACAGAAGACTGGCATTCGGTACAGAGTGGATGGCCGCCTGCAGCAGGCACAGCCATATCTTCGCAGCAGCCGTATAGGACCGTGTCCATGAAGCAGTGTTACCTGGCCTTTGAAATAGGATCCATGCAGAAGACCATCTATCCGTTGTTGGGACCAACCACCATTGGCCGGGCTGCGGACAATACTATCACCCTGCCAGATCCCATGACTTCGCGCAATCATGCCAGATTAGTCATCGCCGATGGAAAATGGGTGGTGGAGGATTTGGGAAGCGCCAATGGTATCATTTTCGGCGGGCAACGTGTAGAAAGAGTGGCTCTCAGCTCAGGAGATATCTTCGAAGTCGGTGGAGTCAGTTTTCGCTACGTAGAGAAGGAAATCTCGGGAAAAAGTAAGCAACTGTTTGAGACCGTACAAATCCTGGCAACTGCAGGCGACGACTTGGATTTCCATGTTGCTGAAGAGACAAAGGAAGCAGCAGCAGAGCAAAGCATACCTTGGTCTCAACGACTTCAGGAAGCAGTTGCTGCAATTCCTTTTTTCTCACCTTTGGATGGCGATGAGAGGAAAAAACTCGCCGATGCTGCGACCCTCCACGTATTCAATGCTGGGGAGATAATCATCCGTGAAGAAGATCCGGGACGCTCGATCTACGTTATATTGGACGGTAAGATTCGGGTGTTCACAAGAGATAATCACGGTGAAGAACTGGAGCTTGCTGTCTTAGGGGCAAGCCAGTTTTTTGGTGAAATGTCCTTCTTGACCGGCAAGCTGCGATCGGGTTCGGTGGCGGCCGTGGATACAAGTGTCATAGTCGAACTCAGTTACACCAGCATGAGAAAGGTGGTCAAAGAACATCCCACCGTTAAGAAGGTATTGGTGGAGTACTACCAAGAGCGGTCGGGGAATACCGCGGAGAAACGTGGCGAAAAGGGAATGGACGAAGGAAAGCGTGACTCTCGCCAGAAAGACCGAGTATCAGTGAAGCTCGTGATCTTACCCCAAACTACACCCACTGGCGAAGCAAAAGCAAGTTCCTGGAAAGGTGTTTCTGTGGACTTTGCCGAGTCAGGTATTGTGGTCAGAGTGTCTGGAGCATCGCCAAAGACATTCCTAGTCCAGGGTGAAGTCAGTTTGGAGATTGATCTTCCGGAACCCTGGGGAGAGATTCGCACTCTGGGAACCATCCGCCGAGTCAAGTCTGCCCAAACGGCAAAGGAAATGACGATGGTGGGGATTGAGTATGCTGGCATGGCGGAAGCGGATGCAAAAAAACTTAAAGACTACTTATCTGGCTAAATTGGAGTTGGACTGAAACTAAGAATACCCTTGAGAGGGGGATATCTTTTGGCTGCCGAGAAACAGGACAAGAAACAGCTCCTGCAGGTATCTCGTCTGAATAGCATTAAGACCAGGATCATTGTATTCGCCCTGCTCGCCACCATTATTCCTTCGGTGAGTATGGGGTGGCTTTCCTATGTCCAGAACAGAAAATTCTTAAACGCAAAGATCAAGCAGGAATTGAGAGTTGTTACTTCTCAAGCTTCCCGAGAGCTTGATCTGTGGCTCAAGGGTCGACTCTACGATGTACGAGTTTTTTCCAGCTCATACGTTGTCTTAGAGAATCTTGACAAGATTGTAGGCCAGGGTGGTGCACACATAGAAAACGTTGTGGCCCGCCGCCGCCTAAAGGACTACCTGGGGTCTGTGCGGGAAAAAATCGTCGACTACCAAGAACTCATGCTCCTGGATCTGGATGGGAAGATAGTGGCCACCAGCTCAAAGCCGGCCACCACCGTGAAATTGCCGGATAAATGGCTTCCGCGAGCGCAAGCAAACAAGCACACTATCGGACTACCCCATTGGGATGAGACTTTGCAAGCGGGTGTTGTGGTGGTTACGCAGCCCATCCGGACCGGCAACGAGCGTTTATTGGGCGTTCTTGCCGCCAAGATCAACTTTCGAACTGTCAGCAAGACCTTGAAAAACTACACCCAAGGTGAGATAGGAGAGCTCTATTTGATCACAGAGGAAGGGACTTTGCTCGTCAGTTCCCGGCCCATTTCGGCAAAGTTCCTGGAAGCAAAACTGGTGGGAAATACAACGCGAAAACTTTTTTTTGGAGAAGGAGATCCTCAGCGATATTCTGGCTACCATGGCGAGCCGGTGGTGGGCGCCCTCAAGAGAATGTCAGAGCTGGATTGGGGGGTTGTGGCTGAAAAGGAAAGAGCGAAAGCGTATGCCCAGATCGTCCGGCTTCGGAATGTAACCTTAGTGCTGGTAGTGGGCCTGCTGCTCTTCATTGGCCTCGGAGCCTATCTCCTCGGCCTCACTCTGGTCCGTCCCCTAGACCGTCTCACCGGGGGTGCTTCTAAGGTGGCCGCGGGCGATTTGGAGGTGGATCTTCCCGTTATCAGTCGCAGTGAGGTAGGCTATCTCACTGAGGTCTTCAACGACATGGTAGCACGGTTGCGTCAGGGCCGAGAAGAACTGGCTGCCATCAACAAGACTCTCCGCAAAAAGAACAGGGAACTCCATGAGCTCTCCATAACCGATAGTCTGACTGGACTGTATAATCGTAAACACTTGATGGAAACTCTGGACAATGAGGTGGCCCGCTCCAAGCGGCACAAACATGATTTTGCCGTGCTGGTCATCGATATCGATCATTTCAAGGAATACAACGACACTTATGGTCATCTGGCGGGTGACGAAGTACTCAGCAGACTGGCTTCAGTTTTCAAGAAATCCGTCCGCAGCTGTGATTATGTTGCGCGCTATGGTGGAGAGGAATTCATACTAGTATTGCCGGAGATTGGTCCGGAAGATGGAGTGAAGGCGGCGGAGCGGATCCGAAAAAAAGTGGTCAAGGAAAATTTCGCTGGCGATGGGGAACCAAGAGAGGTTACGGTAAGTGTAGGCGTTGCCTCATATCCCAAGGATGGTGACGACCCTCAGGCCATCATTAGACATGCTGATGCCGCTCTCTACCAATCCAAAGAAAGTGGACGCAACCAGGTAGTTCTGGCCGGGGAAACTCCGAAGAAAAAAGGCAAAAATCGAAGTCAAAAGGTTGAGCTCTGACTCGCGGCCGTTAGAAATGCTCCCGCGAGTGCATTCCCCGTAGTCCACCTCCGGCAGACTGCAGGGAGCTTCAACAGACCCTTTAACGACCACCTACGAGAGTCTGGAAGACCCAGCCATAGGAGCCATCCTCGCTCATCACCCGCAACCACTTGTCCTTGTATGAATAGCCAATGAGCGGAGTTCCTTTCTCCAGGGTGGTGATGACCTTGCTCTCGAGATCGGGTTGATCCCTGAGATTACTGGTTCTCAGCACTTGGAGCGGCAGCGGCAGGGAAAAAAACACCTCTCCCTCAATGGGTGGTAAACGCTTAATGGGTGCCGCCTTTTCTCGGCTCGTAAGTTGTATCTGGCCGGCCCTGATGTGACCCTTGGCCTGATTGGTAAGGTAAACGGCGCCCCCGTAGTTCTCTTTTTTGAACTCCTGAGCACTCATCTTCAATAGCTCTTGAGCCTTGATAAGCTCTGGATTTCGCGTCTGACCCGCCAACTGAGCTTTCAAGGCCTTTACGGCAATTTCAGCCTCCGCCATTTCTGAGGCAGCCTCTGCCTTGCTTTCTAAACTGCGAAGCTTGGCTTTAGCCCTGACCACTTCCTGAATGGCCTCATCCAACATTTCCTGCTGTGAGTTCAAGCGCTCCTCGAGTTGCTTGATTTGCGCATCCCGCTCCAGTAATTGCAACTGAAGTTTCGCCATGTTGTCATCACGTTTTTCCAGGGTCTGCTGCAACTTCTTGACATCGTCAGATTTCTTCGATGGCCAATTAGCGCACGCTGGGATGAAACAGAATGAGACAGCCAGCAGTAGCCCCAGACATTGCCGTGAGTTTACCCTGATGAGTGAAGAGATCATATCCCTATTCTCCCTGTATGGGCTGTTGGTGACACTATCAAGACAGTGAAAAATTGGTCATGGTACCACATGGAT
Source organism: Desulfobacteraceae bacterium (assembly GCA_002899795.1). Taxonomy (GTDB): domain Bacteria; phylum Desulfobacterota; class Syntrophobacteria; order BM002; family BM002; genus BM002. The sequence goes on from PPDG01000478.1 coordinate 5,446, forward strand.
TTGATATTACTGGACAACCATAGCAAATTTTGCGGTAACAAGAAAGACTCAGTATTTTCCGGCATTGACATCACATCAAATACCAGTACAATATATACAGTTTACGAGAGCAGGCAACACACCTACCTCAAAACTAGCTCTAGCCCGGATATTTCATGAATTACTTGCTGCGACCACGGATATGGCCGTCCTTCCTGGCGTCCTCGGGTGTCGGCCCCTGCGACGTACCGTTCAGGTACGCCTCG
>PPDG01000180.1 GCA_002899795.1 Desulfobacteraceae bacterium
TGCTGGATGGTTTTTTAAGTTTAGGCTCATCCCGAAATCACAGTCCTCAGATGTCATTCTGAGGAGTCCCCCGTTGGCGGGACGACGAAGAATCTCGTAGTTCCCATTTCTGCTGGAGATTCTTCGCTTCGCTCAGAATGACAGCGAATCGTTTCCGGACGAGCAACAAATTAGAGAGGTGAAGTCATGGGAAAACGAGTCTTTTTTGTCTGGTTTGCTGGAATTGTTCTTTGCAGCTTTTCAATCCTGGTTCCAGATTCGGGTGCACAAGCCCCCGATGCCATCAGGGTGGGCGCAACCGTCTCTGTATCCGGCAAATTTTCCACTGAGATAGGTCCTTTTCAACGACTCTTTCAGGCCTGGGTGGACGAGGTAAATCGCCAAGGCGGAATCTACCTGAAGAAGTACGGTCGAAAACTACCCTTGAAACTGATTACCTATGATGACCGCAGTGATGCAGCCACCGCCCGACGTTTCTATGAACGGCTGGTAACCGTGGATCGGGTTGATTTACTCTTCGGTCCCTACAGCAGCCCCCTCACCTTTGCTGCAAGCACCGCATCCGAACAGCACCAGGTGCCATTCATAGCAATCTGTGCCAACTCCCCGAAGGTCTACAACCGTGGTTTCAAGTGGATCGTCTGCGTAATCGATACCGCATCCAGATACACCTATCGCTATTGGGAAATGGTCAAGGCTGAAAAAAAGGCCCGCTCGGTTGGTTTCGTAGTAGAAGATACTCTCCATCCCGTCGGCGTCTATAAAGGTTCGCGAAAACTGGCTGAACAGGCAGGACTCAAGGTGCTGAGTGGCGAGGTGCTCCCTCCGGATATCGGCGACTTCACACCGGTCATCCTGAAACTCAAAAAGCTCAACCCTGATATCGTCTACGTCTCCTCCAACATCCCTTTTGCAGTGGCTTTCATGAAACAGGCCAAGGAGCTAAATTTAACTCCCCGGGAATTTCATTGCATACATCACAGCGGCGTGTTTCGACAGCCCCTCGGAGATGCGGCCGACTACGTGGTGGGCCAGTCATACTGGGAGCCTGGTATGAAATATAGCAAGCCCCAGCGATTCCTGGCCCTACTCAGGAATGCAAAAATCGATGTGGACGACTATCCCTGGTCTCCGGCTTACATGATGGCCTTTGAAATCGCGGAGGCGGCTCTCGGTCAGGCGGGCACTCTGGAGCCTGCACCCCTCATGAAGACATTGAAAGATTTGAGGATTACAACCATAGGTGGACCCATATGGTTCGCAGAAAACGGCGTTGGCGCAATTAACACATACCCATCTCAAATCCAAAGCGGTACGTACCAGATCATCTGGCCATCTGAGGTGGCAACAGGGGAGCATATATACCCCACGCCGGCGTGGGACAAACGATAAAAAGGCTCAAGGCGCAGGGTGCAAGGCGCAAGGCGTGTGCCAGCAGGCAGAATGAAAGGCACGATGTGGGATATGAGTGGTTTAGTAAACCTTTGATTGCAATCAAATGGACCTAGCAACGTTCACCCAACTCCTTCTGAGCGGCCTACTCCTTGGTGGCATCTACGCCATGGTTGCTGTGGGCTTGGCCCTTTGTTTTGGAGTGCTCGGTCTGCTGAACCTGGCCCACGGAGGATTTCTGGTCCTGGCCGCCTTCACCTTTCAGGCCATTCATGAGTTCTGGCCCGCCGGCATGCTCCCAAGCTTTATCTTGGTGCCACTCATATTTGCCGGTCTAGGCTGGCTAACCTTTCGCTGCCTCCTTCAGTCCTCCCTCAAACGTTCCTCTGATGCCTTATTGATCCCGGCATTGCTCATAACTCTCGGCCTGGCCTTTATACTTGAAGAAGGAACTTTAACTTTATGGGACAGCTCCATGGCTGGTTTGGTGAGCCAATTCGCCACGATCAGACTGGGGGAAATTTATCTACCCGGCAACAGATTAGTTGTGCTTATCCTCATGCTGGTTATCTCAGCAGCTCTACAGTTATGGCTTAGTCGCACCGACAGTGGGCGGCGCCTCCGGGCTCTTTCCCAGGAACCCACAGGGGCCACCTTGGTAGGGATCTCCCAGACTCGAGTCACTGGCGTCGCCTTCGCCATGGCTACCGCCCTTGCTGCCATGGCAGGCCTTTTTTACGTCACCCTCTTTACCGTCAGTCCTCATCTCGGCCTGCCATTAACACTGAAAGCGCTTTTTATTGTTGTCATAAGTGGAAGCGGATCCCTCACTCGACCACTCGCTGGTGGGCTGGCACTCGGCACTCTGGAAACCATGCTCGCTACACCTTTTGGGGCCCATTGGGCCAATTTCCTCTCTGTTGCCTTACTGCTCGCTTTCCTTTGCTGGCGACCTCAAGGATTGTTTGTCAGGAAAGCAAGCACCGTCCGTCATGAAGTGTGAAGTAAGTCGAAACCTGGAGGGAACCGGTTGCAGCCATTATGGGCCAACCAAACAATATAGATCATAAAAATAAGAAATTCTTAATATAATTAGATCAATCACTTTCTGATGCCATGCCGATCTTTTCCAACAAACAGGTACGATTAAAACGGCTCGGTCTCGCTCTCATTCCCGTTTGTGGTCTGGTGGCAGCACTCCTACTCATTCCTACCATTTGGGGTGAGTACGCCAGAATTCTTCTTTTCACCATCCTGCTGTATGTAACAATGGCACTGAGCTATGACGTTGTGGGTGGCCTGTTGGGTTATCTCTATTTGGGACATGGACTGTTCTTCGGCCTGGGCGCTTACACCACAGCATTGGCTCTCAAGCACAGCCAACCGCTTCTTCTCGCCCTCGTGCTGGCGGCATGTCTGGCCCTACCTGCCGCTGCCCTCCTGAGCCTGCCACTCTTTCGCTTACATGGAGCCGTGTTTGCCTTGGCCACGCTGGGCCTCCTATTGCTGGGCGGCCAGTTGACAAGTAACCTATCATGGTGGACCGGGGGAGCTGCCGGTCTTTCTCTGCCGCCAAACCATGACCCAATGTTGACCTATTCTCTTGCCTTAATCTTGAGTTTGCTAGTAGTTGGTGCGCACTGGCTTCTCTGTAGATCGAGATTGGGGCTGAAGCTCAGCTCAACACGGGAAAGCGAAGAAATGGCCGAATCAGTGGGGATAAACTGCGGGCAAGTAAAAAGGCTGGCATTAATCTTCAGCGCAGTTCCGGCAGCCCTGGCAGGAGGCCTGCATGCACGAGAGATATCTTTTGTGATCCCGGCAGAGGCTTTCGGCCTGGAAAATTCTCTTGCTCCGCTGCTTATGTGTTTGCTCCTCAAGCCAGGAACCACCTGGGGTCCTCTCCTGGGAGCTCTCATCCTCTCCGCAGCCCAGGAATTTATCTGGACCACAGTGCCCAGCTTTCGCTTGAGCCTGTACGGCATTCTTCTAATCTTTATAGGAATGCAGAGAGCAAAGCAGTCGTAATGCCCAGCTGGCAGCAGTGCTCAGCTCTCATCGAGCTTCGCGTCATGTGGCTTCGCCGTCATTAGGTCAAGACGCTTCGCTGTCATTTGTTGTAATCGGTAGAGGGCAGCAGGCAGGTTGGTTAATTAGAGAATTAGGGAATTAGTCAAACACATGAATTGTTTACCGCTTACCGTTCACCATTTACGATTTGACAATTTGACTGATTGACGCTATGCGCTTTGCCTTCCTCATTCGAGCAGATATTCCCCTTCGTTATAATGCTGGGAGAATGTTGAGGCGGCACCTTTGAAAATATTCAGCTGGGTTAAGACAAAATCGGCTACTTCCTGCCGCTTTCTTACGCTCAGTCCATTGAAGAGCTCTCGCATTTCTTCTAGGGAAGAACACTCTTCCAAAGCTTGCCAAATCTCCTCAGCGTTATGGAAGTCCGATACCGCTTTTTCACCTTTGGCCTGGGCCTGGTATTGTTGAAAAGTCTCCCTTGCCCTCTCCAGGACACTGTCCATCCTCTTCTTGATTTCGACCACCGCCTGCTCGAACCCTTCCATTGTGTTACATTCAGGGGTCAGCGAAGCATAGCCCTTTTCGTCTGAGGGGTAGGCCCTAACCACCAGTCGCATACGAGGCGGTGCCCCTTCTCCTTCCTCTGTCTCAATTAAGTCCAGGAATAACACCTCCCTCGTCATTTCCTTCCCCTTTCCCAAATTCGCCTTGTGCTTGAAAGCGAGTTGAGTGACACCTTGCAGCATTTTCTCTAGCCCGTATAATTCAACGATAAGATGGACTGGTTCTTGAGTCAATGTAAGGGTCAGTTTTCAGATTTGGGATTTCGGATTGCGGATTGCGGAATTTCGGGATTAAGGAATTCGTTCATTCATAAAATAGTCAAGTTGTTGATTAGTACACAGTAATCTGTGAATGACTAGCCTCTTTGAGACTGGCTTGACATGAATGCTCACCTGAAGTAGCCTATTATATTTGGACGGTCCAAGAATCCTCTCTCTCCAAGGTGGCTAGATAATAAGGATAAATTGTAAACATGGCGAGCAAGGCAAAAAAGAAAAAAAAAGAAGAAGATAATACTTTAGAGCAAGCTGCAGACTTCGCCTTCGAAGAAAGCGAAATGGCACCGCTGAAAAGCTACTCTTCTGATTCTCTCGTTCCCTATGATCCGCTCAAGCACTACCTCATGGAAATCAAACGGTATCCCCTTCTGAGCCGCGAGGAAGAACGGCGGCTGTCTATTCGCTATAGAGAAAAGGGCGATATGGAAGCTGCTTATCGGCTCATTACCTCAAACCTGAGATTGGTTGTTAAGATTGCCCTGAGCTTTCAGCGCCACTGGATGCGTAATCTAATGGATCTGATTCAGGAAGGTAATATTGGCTTGATGCAGGCAGTGAAAAAATTCGACCCATACCGCGGTTTTAAGCTCTCCTACTATGCCTCATTCTGGATCAAGGCGTACATCATCAAATTCATTATGGACAATTGGAAACTTGTCAAGATCGGCACCACCCAAGCCCAGCGCAAGCTTTTTTTCAATCTTCGTAAAGAAAAAGATAACTTGCTGGCCATGGGATTTGAGCCGAGACCTAAGTTGCTGGCCGAAAGGCTGAATGTAAAAGAATCTGAAGTCATTGAAATGGATCAACGGCTGGGTAGCTGGGAGGTGTCTCTTGATGCTCCTGTCAAAGAAGACTCTGACAGCGACCATCAATCCTTCATTCCGTCCGATGATGTCGGGGCAGACGAACAGCTTGCAGATTTCGAAAGGAAAGAACTCCTCAAGGAAAAACTGGCCTCTTTCAGGACCACTTTACCTGAGAAAGAGCGATTTATTTTCGACCACAGACTCATGGCCGAAGACCCTATGACCTTGCAGGAGATCGGGGACGTTTACGGAATCAGCCGTGAGCGCGTACGGCAGATACAAGTTAGAATCACCAAAAAGATCAAAACGTATTTGCAGGAAGAAATCGAGGGTATCGAAGATCTATATTCAGAGCTGCTGCAGTAGATAAAGACCTGCCAAAAAAAAGCCCCCAGCGATGCTTTTATCGAACACCGTTAGGGGCAACACGGTACGAACCGCGCAGACCTTTCCCTAATATACACCAATTCCGCCTGACCGCAATACGAAAAATTCGTATTTTATCATTTTTTTTCTTTCTTTTTCTTTTAACGAGGAATTTCCTTCAGATATTTGTAAAAATCGCTATCTGTCGTCAA
>PPDG01000590.1 GCA_002899795.1 Desulfobacteraceae bacterium
ACACCCGAGGACGCCAGGAAGGACGGCCATATCCGTGGTCGCAGCAAGTGATTCATGAAATGTCCGGGCTAACTCTTCCACTCTTGCCTCACCGCTGCGTACGGATTGGTGGGACCATGACCCTGCCCTACAGCAAGTCCGTGACGAATGGCCTCAGTGATGAAACGCTTTGCTGCGGCCACCGCTTCTATCACATCTAGTTCCTGGGCTAAATAAGTGGCGATGGCAGAACCATAGGTGCACCCGGTGCCATGGACGTTTTTAGTCTCCACGCGGGGAGCGCGAAATTCGTGGTACTGCCGGCCATCAAAGAGCAGGTCCACGGCCTCACCGTGGAGATGACCTCCCTTGACCAGTACGTAAGTCGGCCCCATTTCGTGTATTTCCTCTGCGGCACGGTGCATGTCGTTTTCGTCTCTCACCTCCCAGCCAACCAGAGCCGAGGCTTCTGGTAGATTGGGGGTCACCAGGGTCGCCAGGGGCAGCAGGAATTGAGCCAGGGTCTGCTGCGCCTCAGCAGCCAGCAGCGACGCACCACTTTTGGCCACCATGACGGGGTCAACCACCACCACGGGCGGCTTGTACTGGTCTATTTTGCTGGCAACCAATTTGACCACCTCCGCCTTTGAAAGCATCCCCGTCTTTACAGCGTCAACCCCGATGTCGGTAAAGACCGCGTCAATTTGAGCTCCAATAAAATCCAACGGCAGATCATGGATGGCCGTCACCGCCATGGTGTTTTGGGCGGTAAGAGCAGTAATGGCACTCATCCCAAACCCGCCTAACAGGGTGATGGTTTTCAGATCTGCCTGAATGCCGGCCCCACCCCCAGAGTCCGATCCGGCAATGGTCAATACTCTTTTCACTGCAAAAACCTCCGATGCCTGGCAAGATCAAAGAAACCGAACCTGGGGGTTTACCCAAAGCTGCTCTTTGGGAATACTATCGTCTTCGCTTTGTATGGTGCCGAAATATGACCATGGTGGTGCACAGGCGCAGCTTGCTCGTTGAGCCGCAATGGCCATGCTAGTAATTCAAGGAAACGGAGTCAAGGAAATTTCACCACCCTGTTCTTGCCTTGGCCTTCCTCCTTTTCACTCGTTCATCTACCCTGTCCAGGCCGTTTGCTTAAATTATTTCATCTCATAAAAGTTCACCCACAAGACAGCGCCGATCTCCACATTCTTACCCTCCATCTGGCGATTATCAGTGCTGAGCGCAGCGAAACCCCACCATCCGGCCTTGGGCACCGCATAGGTAAATACCCCAGAGGAGTCAGCTTTGATAGCCTGGGTTACCATGTAATCAGTAGGAGCCGAATAGCTTCCACCTAGGTTGAAGTACTCCACCTCCACCTCAGCATGAGGCACTGGTTTGTCGTTTACCATAACCACACCTTGAAAGACATTTCCGGCATAAAGACCAAAGGGTCTGCTCAAGGGCACAATTTCGGTTTTTAGACCAATGGGTTCACTCCAGCCCTCATCTTCCCCGTACGCTGCTACCACGGTCTTAGTATAATGGACAATGTAGCTATCTTCCGCCGGTTCCCAGTAAGGTTGTGGCTCCATGTAAAACACGTAGAGGCCTGGACGCTTGATCCGATAGTTTGTCTTCCAAGTGGTATACCCGTTGATCTTTTGGGAAATCAGCGTGTGCTGCAGATCTGTATTCACGCCGTTGGCAACCACCCCAAACTTCGCCGGCCTTGCTAGCTCCATACCCACATTCTCGAACGGATGCCAAAACATGAGTTGTAAAGAGACGTTGTTGCTTTCACCTTTCATCACCATCTCATCCGAGGGAATAATCATGCCGAAATGTGCCTCGGCAGCTCCCCAGGTTAGCAAAACCACACAGATGATGACAACAAGTTCCCTGCTCCCTCTCAACCTCATTTCTTCCTCCTCAACTTCCCGCAGGCGAAAAAAAAGCCACAAAGTCCACCCTAACCTCAGCTCAGGTAAGCCTTCATGGCCTGTTATCTATGAATCTAATTCCTCGGGTTTAAATCTGGAGATTCGCCTCCACCGCTACTCCTCTATAAAAGATGTTCATTCACATTGTCAAGACTCAATGGCTATTGCCTTTCCTTAATCTACGAAGCTTCTCAAGCGCTCACCCCGAGAACTGTGTCTTAGCTTGCGAATAGACTTTTTCTCAATGTGTCTTATGCGTTCTTTGGAGACACTGAAACGTTCACCTATGGTCTTCAAGGTCTCGGTGGGCCTGCCATCAATGCCAAATCTGGACTTGAGGATAGTTTCTTCTCGGCTTGAAAGAGTACTCAGGACCTCAGCAGTGATCTCTGTTAGCTCCTGCTTACTCACATCCTCGAGCGGTGAGACCGCTCTATCATCCGCAATAAAATCACCCAAACGCTGCTCCTCACTTCCCAAGGGAGCTTCCAGGGAAATTGGACGGGTGGACAGTTGGATAATCATCATCACTTTGTCTATGCCCAAGCCGCTGTGCTCGGCAATTTCCAGAGGGGTGGGTTCCCGGCCGAGTTCTTTCACCAGTTCGTAGAAAATCTTGAAAAAGTGACTCTTCATCTCAATGAAATGCACAGGCAGTCGAATAGTGCGAGTCTTATCGTAGATCCCGCGAATAATGGACTGACGCACCCACCAGGTGGCATAGGTACTGAAACGGTTCCCTTTGGTATAGTCGTAACGGGCAACCGCCTTGAGCAGGCCCATGTTTCCCTCCTGAATGAGATCGAGAAAACTCAAACCTCTGCCCCTATGCCGCTTGGCAATGCTCAACACCAAGCGCAAGTTGCCCTCAACCATCTCATTTTTAGCGTCATCCATTCTTCTTGCAATTTCAAGAGCTTCTTCTGATAATTGGCGCTGATCTTCAGTAGCATCCTCCTCAGCCGCAGCCTCCTTAAGAGCCGCCAAAGCATACTCAGCCATCTTCTCCCGCAGTCCGGGGTAATTTATTGACTCTTTTTGCCACTTGCGTAGCTGTTGACGCAGACCATCAAAGTGGGAACCACTAGTACGCTCACCCCACATCAGAGCTACCAACTCCTTTTGTCCCTTCTTGATTGTTGTCGCCAGCTCAATCTCGCGTTCTGGTGTGAGCAAAGGAAAATGAGAGATCTCCTGCAGGTAGCAGCTGATTTGATCTCCTTGGAACATATCTTCTTCACTACCCTTGGCATCGGCAATCTTTGCCACTGAACCATCTTCGGAACGAGCCGTTTGGCCGCTAGCTCCTCGTGGGACACAGTCCTTTTTTTCACCATCCCCGGTTGTGCTGCCTTCCTCATCCGGTTCTGCTCTCAGAAAATCCTCCTCGCTGCAGACTAAATCTTCAAGACATTCTACCCCCATTAGCTTGGTAGAGAGCAATTCATCGAGGCGATCTGCCTGGCGCTCGCAAACATCTTGGCACTCTTCCTCGGTTATGGGTCGTTTACTAATGCACAAAGCCATAATGCAACTCTCCCTTGTAACCACCAGCCAAGACCGATAGCTGTGGTTAGAATCAAATAGAAGATTATTGCTTATTAAAAATTCTACTTAACCGGTAGGAAAAGTAAGCATTTTCTTTCCTTCTGTCAAGGGAAAATAGATCACATTTTCTCAAGGAGTGTGCGGATAGGAAATGGGAATGGAGTAAAGGGATTTAGGATTTGAGATTGAGGAATCCTAAGATTATCCCTTTTCGTTTATTTCAATCTGAAATATTCAATCTCTTAGATATGTAGTTCCACCACATCGCCATCCTGTAAGGCGTAATCGCGCTGGACCTTCTGACCATCAAAGACACCTTCACCCCAGACCTTGGCCAGCTTCAGTTTTTCTGCGAAGTCTTTGTGAACCTTAGCGGCAAAATCTTCCACCGTGCTTCCCTTTTTCAAAACAAAGGGAGAGGTAAGGTCAGCTTCTTTTCCAGGGGCTTTGGAATAGACACGAATGATTTTCAACCTCTCCACCAACGTCATCTTCAAGAGCTCCAGGTTGCGACCGCTCGTTACAGACACAGAGCACAGTGGCCAGTCAGCATCAATCAGTTCGCGAAAAATCTCAAGGTTCTCGTCAGTATTTTCGTCATCGTTCTTGTTGGCCAGCACCAAGAAAGGAATGAACTTCAACAGTCCCTGTTCAGTGTATCTATCCTGTAGATGGCGAGGTATTATGCGGTGCTCTTCCAGTAAGCTGATCGTCTCTTCCAGTTGTTGCACCGGATCGGTCTGTAGATCCACAACCAGCAGGATGAAATCAGAGCGGCGGATTAGATCCAGCAATTCCGGCTCCACATAATCCCGGTTGAGTGGTGGAGTATCCACCAGTTGAATCTGCATGTTTTCCACCGGCATCATCCCGGGGGTTGGCTTCCAGGTGGTGAGGGGGAAATCAGCCACCTCTGGGTTGGCGTTTGTCAGGGCCGCCACCAGGGCAGATTTGCCCACATTGGCAAAACCAACCACCGCTACCTGCCCTGCCCCTTCCTTGTCGATTTGGAAGGCAGAATCTCGCTTGCCAAGGCTCTTCTTGCTCTGGATTGCAGTCTTCAGCTTGGAGATCCGCTTGCGAAGACCTGCCCGCAGCTTGTCCGTGCCCTTGTGCTTGGGCATAACTGTTAGCATGTCTTCAAGGTGGGCAATCTTCTCCGGGACCGTCTTGGCGGCGCGGTAGCGTTTTTCAGCTTCATAGTAAGCGGGAGGGAGGTTTGCAGACATTTCTAACCGAGTGGCACTCTAAAGCTGTCAGGACAGCAAAGTTATGAATTGTTCTCAGATTAAGTTAGAAAACTTTACAGGGAAAGTCAACCAATGCTTGGCTCCGGCAATCTACCCTTGCGGCTCCAAGGGAAGAAATCCTCCAAAGGTGGGAGAGGGGGAGACTATACCTACATATGAGCGAAGTGCTTGCGTACCAAAATCTTTCCACCAGGCTGGGGGAAAGGTCGTTGCATCTTTTAGCCAAACTGTGGCATTTTGTCAGGTAATATGTAAAAGGAGCCAGGAGCCAGAATCCTGCCCTTGACTTATCATTTGCTTTGGCGCCATGAGTTTTGCGCCATGCGGGAAAGCAAAGCGTTCCCTGAGGTTGATCACCGAAGAGAAGATGATTATGATAATGTTTGATAAATTCTTTATTGAGGGTAACCATGCCAATTTATGAGTATCTCTGCTGCTGCTGTAATCAGTGTTTCGAGACCCTGGTTTTTCGTTCAGACGAGCCACCTCCTCAGTGCCCGCACTGTGGCGCTGAGAGTGTAGAACGTCTGCTTTCCTCTTTTGCCTGCACCACTTCTTCTGGAGGGTCGGGCAGTGAGACTTCAGCATCTGGATGCGGTAGCACCGGCTTCTCTTGAGCCTCCTAATTCGGTCGGCGGTGCCGCCCTCTACTTACGCAACACCTTCCTTAGCCCGGATATTTCATGAATTGCTGTCGCGAGACCACCAAGATGGGCGTGCCACCTGGCAACCGCAGGGTGCAGGTTCCGAGGCGTACCTGAACGGTACGTCGCAGGGGCCGACACCCGAGGACGCCAGGAAGGACGACCATATCCGTGGTCGCAGCAAGTGATTCATGAAATATCCGGGCTAGATCCGTCAAAGCAACTACAAGGATTTAGATACCCGTGTGGTTCATAGCTGATCTCCAT
>PPDG01000029.1 GCA_002899795.1 Desulfobacteraceae bacterium
AAGCGCGCATGCGCGAAGTGTAATGCCTTGTGAGTGCCTCGTAAGCAGAACGCAGAGAGTTCTCCTCACGTCCTCCCACACATCCTTTCCACCTCACCCACGGTGAGCTTCCACCAGAGTGGACGGCCGTGTGGGCACGTTGAACAGTGATCCAGTCCATCGAGCTGCTGCAAGAGTGCCGCAATCTCTTGCCTCCCCAATCTCTGGCCAGCCTTTATGGCGATCTGGCACGCCATGGATTGCAGTAGTTTCTCGAGCAGAGTTTCCGGTCCGAGAGAACGTACCCCCTTACAGCCGGCTGCCACCAGCTCCAGAAGCAGTTCTAGCGGCTCTTGGCGGAGTACCACCGCCGGAACCGCACGTACTACGAAGGTATAGCTACCGAATGGCTCCAGCCTAAACCCCAACCTTGAAAAGAGAGGCAAGGAGTCCTCCAGCCAAGCGGCCTCCTCAGCAGTGAGCTCTACGGTCTCAGTGATCATCAAAATCTGACTTGCCAGTTGCCCTTCAATTGCCTCTTTGTGAAAAGCCTCGAAAAACACACGCTCGTGAGCCGCGTGCTGATCAATCAGAATCAGGCCGTCCGGTGCTTCGCAGAGAATATAGGTATTATGGAATTGACCTATGACATTCAGTTCGCCAAACAGCGTCCCGAGTTCCTGGTGCAGCTTCTCCGGCGGTTGCCTGCTCTCTTCATCCGTGGGAAAACCTCTCTGGGGAAAATCGAGCGCATCATAGGTTGGAATCCTTGGCTCAGATACTGCTACCCCCTCAGGCAAGAGAGGTACCAATTCACTTTGAATCGGGGCCTCGGCAGCTCGCAGCCCAGAGCCTGCAGCCAGAGGCCGAGTCCATCGCTGCCTCTCCATGGTGGCCAGTGCGGCTTGCGCCGCATTCGTTACTGTTTTACAGAGAGTCCGCGGATCTTGAAAACGCACCTCCGCTTTCGTTGGGTGCACATTTACATCCACTTGCTCGGCAGGTAATTCCAGCAAAAGTACCCCGAGAGGATATTTACCCTTTGGCAGCAATGTTCTGTAGGCTTCCAGCAGTGCAATCCTCAGCTGTCGATCCCAAACCGGTCTGCCATTAACGTAAAGGAAAAGCATGCGGCTGTTAGATCGGTAGAGTTCCGGGGGGCTCAAAAATCCCACAAGGCTCAAGACCCCTTGCTTGTGGGATACGGCCAACCAGGATTGCGTCAATCTCTTGGGGAAGATTTGTGCCAACCGCTGCTGCAGATTTATCGCTGCGGGCCAGTCATGAATCTGGCGATTTTTCTGCCTAAGGGAGAAATGGATTTCCGGTCGGCCCAGGGCCAGCCTGGTTAGTGTATCCACCACATGCCCGAACTCGGTCTTCTCACTTTTCAGAAATTTACGTCGCGCTGGTTGATTAAAAAAAAGATCGCGAACCCACACCTGGGTACCAGGTGGACAGCCGCACTCGCTTACTCCTTTCACCACCCCTGCAGCGACACTAATATGAGTACCCGCGGTGGATTCCCTCGTTCTACTTTTGAGCTCAAATTTCGAGACTGCCGCCAGGCTCGGTAGAGCTTCACCGCGAAATCCGAGGGTACGAATGGCAGCGAGGTCTGCATCGCTGGTGATCTTGCTGGTAGCGTGCCGCTCAAGGGACAGAATGGCCTCATCCTCTTCCATACCCATACCATTATCAACCACCCGAATTGTACGGCAGCCTGATCCATGCACTTCGATGCTTATCTGGCGAGCCTCCGCATCCATGGCATTCTCAACCAACTCTTTTACCGCTGAAGCCGGCCTTTCAACCACCTCACCGGCGGCAATTTTGTTGGCCAGCTGTTCTGGCATCACACGAATCTTGGCCATCCAGTCCTCCTTTTGCCACCAACTCCTTATCGCATTTGGTAGGATTTGGCAACCGTCACCATGAGCGAACTGGAGTGTTGGAGTAATAATGATTTGAGATTTTAGAATGCAGATTTCAACTACAGATTTTGGTTCTGAAATTTCAAATTCGTGATTTTCAATCCGCAATCCGAAATCTCAAATTTGAAATCCGAAAGTGGTTGACACAACTTCTTAAATAGGCTATTCATGGACCGAACCGTGGCCCGGCATGAGATAACATGCGGTAACAATTAATAATATCGGCCAGAATACGGCAAGATAGCACCCGAACGGGCATGGCTATCGAGCCGCTTCTTTTATATCCTTCTGTGCCCCACCTGCAGGTCCATATGTCAGTTGATCGACAACTCGACGACATCACTGCTCTGCTGAGTAACTGCCTGGATGCGTACACGGCAGCCCTGTTTCTCTGGGATGACAGTAGCAAACAACTCACCTTGAGAGCATTTCATAGTTTGAGCAAGCACATCAACCCCGAGGCTCGATTTTCACTCGAGGAAGGGGGCCTGGTGGGTTGGGCGGCAAAGAAGAACGAACCACTAAGCATCGATCACTTTGACCGCGACACTAAGATTCTCCCCTACTATCAAGGCGACGAGAACATCAAATCCTTCCTGGCTTTTCCCCTTGAGCAGCCCAAGGGCGTGCTTTGTGTGGACAGTAAGCGTCAGTACGTCTTTACCAGTAAGGACCAAAAGCTTCTTTCGGGCTTTGCAACTGTTATCGGTAATGCCCTTGGTGCTGAGCGGGCCAGTCACCACCATCAGCGCCAGCGCCAACTCTTGACTCTGTGGCGCCGTGCTGATGCACTGCCGGCAGACACCGATGATCCAGTCCCTTATCTAACCCGCTTGCTGGACTTCGCCTGTCAATATCTGCAAGTCGACAGTGGTCTGGTTGCTGTGCCCATCAAGGAAGGCAAATTTTTGAAGCCAGTCGCCGCTTCGGGCGACATGGTAGCAACTCTTCTCAGAAGTTCACATCCAGCTGACCAGGGCATAATTGGTTGGATTTTCCAGAATCGTAAGTCTTTAGTTATTCCCAAGTTTCGCTCCCGCACTCGAATTCCTTTTCTTTTTGGCCCGAAAGACTCCATCGGTAGAATTGGTGCCTTGGTCGGCATGCCCCTGGCCTGGGAAGCGGATGAAATGGGCGGTGTGATGGCTTTTGTCAGTCGCACCGAAGCTAACTGGAGTAAGGAAGAACTAGGTGCTATCACTGCCTTGGTAAGGCGTGCTACTCTCGTCCTCCAAAATTTCACCTTAAAACGTGAATTGGCTCTTGTTCGCAATTTGGATCCCATCACCGAAGTATGCAACACTGAGGCTTTTGACCGGATTCTCAATAAGAGACTGGAAAGGTGTAGGCAGACCGGTGTCAGCCTGGGGCTAGGTATCATTGCCATCGAGGGTTTTGAGGCCCTGAGTACTCGAATAGCTCTGCCAGATCTGGCAATCTTACGCCAGCGCATCGCTTCAACTCTGCTGCAGCGACTCAGAGACAAACAGCTCATTGGTTGTCTGGATCAAGCCCGTTTTGCCGTATTGTTTGAGGACGAAACAGAGAGAGCCATACATGATCAACTCGTGTCCAGTGCCGCCGCTATACACCAGGAAGTGCTGGCATCATTGGATGACCTGCCCCGGCTGGAGGCCTGTTTTGGTTCTGCACTCTATCCCCGAAATGCGGCTTCATCCCGTGAACTGTGGACCATGGCTTTTCAAGCCCTAACCGCTCAAGCAGCGAATTCTTCCAATCGAGACACAAAAGCAAAATCTGCTTGACTGCACGTCTGGAGTGATTTCGTTCAGGTACCATCACCGCTGAAAATTGGCTCGAGCTTGTGAGTAGACGGATTAACTTGTAGCAATAGACGGCTCAGCGTAGGTAGGTAATTATGAGGTTGTTGCGCGGACTTGCTGGACTTTTCAGCAAAGATTTGGCCATGGACCTTGGTACAGCCAATACTCTCATTTACGTGAAGGGTGAGGGAATTGTGCTCAACGAACCTTCAGTGGTGGCCCTGAGCCGCGATACCGGGAAGGTTATTGCTGTGGGCAGTGAGGCCAAAGAATATTTGGGCCGCACCCCTCAGAAAATCGTCGCCATTCGTCCCATGAAGGACGGAGTGATTGCTGATTTTGAAGTAACCAGTGTAATGATCAAATACTTTCTCAGAAAGGTCCAAAGACGATCTTTTCTTTCTCGGCCACGGCTCATTGTGGCCGTTCCCACCGGCGTTACCCAGGTGGAGAAACGTGCGGTAATTGAAGCAGCAGAGCAAGCAGGGGCTCGCCAGGTGCACCTTGTCGAGGAACCCATGGCGGCAGCCATTGGCGCTAATCTACCCATTGACAAGCCGGTAGGCAGCATGGTGGTGGATATCGGCGGAGGGACCACTGAGGTAGCGGTGATTTCGCTCTCGGCCGTGGCCTACTCAGAATCAGTGCGAGTGGCCGGCGACGAGGCCAATGAAGCTATAATCCGCCACGTCCAGAACCACCACCAAATCGCCATCGGTGAAAATGAGGCGGAGCGGATCAAGCTGGAAATCGGCTCTGCCTGTCCACTTCCCCAGCCCATGACGGTTGGAGTCGCAGGGAAGGAAATACTCACAGGAATACCCAGATCTTTCCAGGTAGACGATCAAGAAATCAGGCGCGCCCTGAAGGAGCCGGTGAATGTCATAATTGAGAGTATCAAGCGGACTTTCGAAAAAACACCGCCGGAACTGGCATCAGACATCACGCACAATGGTGTCTGGCTGGCGGGAGGCGGAGCACTGCTCAGGGGATTGGACACCCTGCTGGCTGACATTCTAAAACTTCCGGTGCATGTGGAAGCAGATGCGCTCACTACGGTGACCCGCGGTGCTGGCAGGGTAATGGAATCCATCGATGCTTATCGGCAGGTGTTTCTCAATTAATCAATTTTGGTTGGAGTATTGAAGGAATAGAAATTCCAAATCTCAATGACTAAGGTGTCGGGTGTCAGGTGTCAGGTGTCAGGAAAAAGAAAAATAGAAGCTGAGTACTGAACACTGAAACCCTGAGATTTGGTGCTTGGAGCTTGGAATTTATTGGGTTCGCCCTACTCCTCTACTCCATTACCCCATCTATAAGATTTGACTTAGGAATAGTTTCGTTCTGTCATGGGTGGGATTCTTGAAGAAGTGTTCCGGCGGGCCCACTTCAACTACCTGGCCCTCGTCCATAAAGATGACTCGATCAGCAACTTCCCTGGCAAAGCCCATCTCGTGAGTCACCACTACCATGGTCATCCCCTCCAGGGCCAGGGTCTTCATAACATCCAGTACCTCGCCAATCATCTCGGGGTCCAGAGCTGAGGTCGGCTCGTCAAAGAGCATCACTTTGGGGTCCATGGCCAGAGCCCTGGCAATGGCAACCCGCTGCTGCTGCCCACCGGAGAGGTTGTCCGGATAGGAGTCGGCCTTGTCAGGAATGCCCACTTTTTCCAATAGGGCCATAGCTTTCTCTACCGCTTCTTTCTTGGAGCGCTTGCGCACCACTGTCTGGGCCAAGGTTAAATTGCCCAGAGCCGTCTTGTGGCGAAAGAGGTTGAAAGACTGAAACACCATACCCATTTCTTCCCTGACCTTGTTAATGTTGGTCTTGGGATCCAGAATGTCGACGCCGTCTATGTAGATGTGACCTTTGTCAGCCTTCTCCAACATGTTCAGGCAGCGCAGTATG
>PPDG01000027.1 GCA_002899795.1 Desulfobacteraceae bacterium
CCGGTCAACCAAGGAGCCAATTACAAAAGTCTTTTACATTTACGGCAAGATGCGGTAACATCGCCAAAATCAAGTAAGTTCATTTTATCACAATTATGAGTAAACAAACTACTACTTCTAAACATTGAAGGCTCCACTGTTTTCTGAGTATGAGAGAAAGGGAGTTTTGTCATGGAAAAAACGAACGGGATCACTGATGTGGGCGAGATGAAGGACAGAATGATGATTGATCTATTCAAGAAAAAGCTTCAGGAGGCGAAAACTGACCTCGCCCCATTACGCGGGACCTGGAACGAAGCCAGCGAAATTCTCAAAGCCCACTTCGGCAAGATCACCCGCACCATGGTGAGTAATGAGAATAAGCTACGAAATCTCTATCAAGCAGCCATCGATGAACTGAAGAAAGAGGGCGCCTAATTGAATAAGCGCTGAGCGCAAAGCGCTCAGCGTCATTTGCCTTCGGCGTCATTGGGTCATTACGCTTACGCTGTCATTTGTTGTAAGATGAAACTTGAAATCCGCAATCCGAAATCTACAATCTCCCTTAGACCGCCTCCAGCACTGCATCGCCCTTTTTCTTTGGCGCGGTTACCTCGAAGACAATCCCTTGCTCATCTGTGCTCAGACGTAGCCGACTGCCATCCTCCACCTCGCCCGCCATGATCTTTTTGGCCAATGGTGTTTCCACCATTTTTTGAATCACCCTCTTCAAAGGACGAGCACCATAAACTGGATCGTAGCCTCGTTCTGCTAGCAGTTTCTTGGCCTCAGCGCTAAACTCCAACTCAATCCGCCGATCTTCAAGGCGTCGTTGGAGCCATGTTACCTGGATATCAACAACCTGGGCCAACTCCTCTTGGCTGAGAGCGTGGAAAACCAGGGTCTCGTCCACCCGGTTGAGAAACTCAGGACGGAAATGCTGGCGCAAAGCCTCCAGCACCCGCTTACTCATGCGTTCGTAGCTCTCCTCGTCCGTACCGGTGTAGTCAAGAATATATTGACTACCAACGTTAGAGGTCATGATGATAATGCAATTCTTGAAATCCACGGTGCGGCCGTGGGAATCGGTGAGGCGCCCATCATCCATGATCTGCAGGAAGATACTAAATACATCGTGATGGGCCTTTTCGATCTCGTCAAATAGAATGACCGAAAAAGGTTTGCGTCGCACTGCTTCAGTGAGCTGGCCACCTTCCTCATAACCCACGTATCCCGGCGGCGCTCCGATGAGACGGGCCACGGTGTGTTTTTCCATGTACTCGCTCATGTCGATCCGCACCATGTTGTTTTCATCATCGAACAGATTCTCCGCCAGGGCCCGGGCAAGCTCCGTCTTTCCCACTCCGGTGGGCCCGAGGAAGATGAAGGAGCCAACCGGGCGGTTTGGGTCTTTGATTCCGGCGCGAGAGCGGATTACCGCCTCAGCCACTGCCTTGACCGCTTCGTCCTGGCCAACCACCCTTTCGTGCAGGTGATCTTCGAGCTTCAGCAGCTTCTCCCGTTCTCCCTCCACCAGCCTGGTAACCGGTATGTGTGTCCAGCGGGAGACGATTTCCGCAATCTCGTCATCTGTGACCTCTTCGCGCAGCAGCCTGCCTGTCCCCTGTTTGCTTGCCAGCATTTCCTCTTCAGCTTTGAGTCTCTGTTCCAGCTCCGGCAACCTACCGTGCTGCAATTCCGCGGCTCGATTGAGATCATAATTCCGCTCGGCCACGGAGATGTCGTACCTGAGCTTCTCGATCTCTTCACGCAGCCCCTGTACCTTATGGATGGCAGCCTTTTCCGCCTCCCACTGGGCCCGCATGGAATCTGCTTTGGCCCGCTGTTCGGCCAATTCCTGGCGCAAGGTTTCCAGCCGGTCCTTGCTTGCCTTATCTTTTTCCTTTTTCAAGGCCGCTTCTTCTATTTCCAACTGCATCACCCGCCTGGTCACTACATCCAGTTCGGTGGGCATGGAATCCATCTCTGTACGAATGGTGGCACAGGCCTCGTCCACCAGATCGATGGCCTTGTCAGGTAAAAAGCGGTCGCTTATGTAGCGGTTGGATAGGACCGCCGCGGTCACCAGCGCACTGTCCTGGATCCTGACCCCGTGATGGACCTCATAGCGCTCTTTCAGTCCACGCAGAATGCTTATGGTGTCTTCAACCGTGGGCTGATCCACCATCACCGGCTGAAAGCGACGTTCGAGGGCAGCGTCTTTTTCTATATATTTGCGATACTCATCCAGAGTGGTGGCGCCAACACAGTGCAACTCTCCCCGGGCCAACATGGGCTTCAGCATGTTGCCCGCGTCCATCGAACCTTCGGCCCGTCCCGCCCCGACGATGTTGTGCAGCTCATCAATAAAAAGCAGAATGGAGCCTTCGCTCTCTTTTATCTCCTGCAACACTGCCTTGAGTCGTTCCTCAAATTCACCGCGAAACTTGGCCCCTGCCACCAAAGCACCCAAATCCAGGGCAAAGATGGTCTTATCCTTGAGCCCTTCAGGCACATCGCCTTTGACTATGCGGTGAGCCAACCCTTCAACGATAGCGGTCTTGCCCACCCCAGGCTCACCGATGAGTACCGGGTTGTTCTTGGTCTTTCGTGAAAGTATGCGAATAACCCTCCTGATCTCGCTATCGCGACCGATCACCGGATCAAGCCGCCCTTTCCGGGCTTCCTGTACCAGATCCCGCCCGTAGCGCTCCAAGGCCTCATACGTTGACTCCGGCGTGGCGCTGGTCACCCGTTGATGGCCACGCACCTCGGTGAGCGCCTGCAGAAAACGATCTCGGGTGATATTAAAATTTTTGAAGATGCGTCCTGCCTCCGTGGTCGTCCCCTCATCCATGAGTGCCAGAGCCAAATGTTCTACCGAAACATACTCGTCCTTTAGTCTCTTGGCTTCCTGTTCCGCCTTGATCAAAATGCGGTTCAGTCGCTGCGTTACATATATTTTCCCCGCCTCGGTTCCCGGGCCTGAGATGCTGGGTCGTTTCTGCAGTTCTGCTTCCAATTCAGATCTGAGGTTTTCTACCGGTACATCCATCTTGCTGAATAGACGAGGAACCAGACCCTCGGACTGCTCCAGCAACGCCAGCAGCAGGTGCTCACCGTCAACCTCCTGATGTCCATAGCGCAGCGCAGTACTTTGCGCCTGGTGCAGCGCTTCTTGTGTTTTTTGCGTCATTTTGTTGAAATCCATTAAATGAGTATCCTCCTTTTATTAGTTTGCCCTCTCTTGCCCTCTCGGGGGTGGGAGAATGAGTTTTTTCCTCATAATTGTTTGCGAAGCCAGGCGATTTCTCGCTCCAACTTTTCGATTTTGTCAAGCAAATCCAAAACTACACCAATGCCCGACCAGTTGATGCCCAGATCCCGGCGAAGGCGCATAATCCGCCAGACCCTGGGCACAGCAGTCTCGGGAAACAATAATCTAGGTTCACATTTCACTGGATCTATGAGTCCCCAGTCCACCAACTTGTCCACCATCTCCGGGTGCAGCCGCGCCAGCCTTGCTAACTCCTCTGTTGTGATCAGATTTTCCGATTCAGGCCGGCTTTCATATCTATAGTGAACAATCTGGTATCGACTGGTACTCATTTTAGCCCTTTTCCTATTCTTTCCTTGCATCGAAACTGGATATCTGAGCCAATTCTGTAAAGAGTTCTTTTTCCCTCGCACTCAAATCCTTGGGCACTGCGATTTTAAGCCGGGCAAAAAGGTCTCCTCGTTGACCACCCTTCTTCGGAAGGCCTTTTCCCCGCAACCGCAGTTTTTGTCCACTTTGGCTTCCTGGAGGAATTTTGAGGTTTACGCTGCCGTCCATTGTCGCTACCTCCACCGTACCACCAAGAGCCGCCTCCCAAGGAGCAATACGCACCTCTACTTGGAGGTCGTGCCCGTCAACCCTGTAGCGCGGATGAGGCTCGATGTTCACCCTGAGGTAGAGATCTCCCGGAGTACCGCCACCCATACCCTCGCCGCCTTTGCCACTCAACCGGATACGTGTTCCGTCGGTAACCCCGGGCGGAATCTTCACCTGTATATTTTGCACCGTAGGACGCACCTGGCCCTGCGGGTCAATTTCGTGTCCCTGCAGGGTAATAGTCCTGGTGGCACCACGATAGGCGTCTTCAAGACTAATTTCTATCTGGGCTTCGTGGTCCTGCCCTCGCATGACCCAGGAGGCCTGTCTTGCCCTCGCAGCACCTCCGCCACCCATGCTGCCGCCGAATAGCGTTTCGAAGAAATCACTGAAGCCGCCGCCAAAATGAAATGCTTCCGCTTGCGGGCCAGAGCTGAATTCGAAATGAACATTTTCCCAGCCGGGCGGCGGCTTGAAGTCCTGACCTGCCTGCCAGTCGGATCCTAACTGATCATAGCGCTGCCGTTTTTCCGGGTCCTTGAGTACCTCGTGGGCCTCGTTGACCTGCTTGAACTTCTCCTCGGCCCCGTTGTCTTTGTTGACGTCAGGGTGGTATTTGCGAGCCAGCTTTCGATAAGCCTTCTTGATCTCTGCGGCGTCGGCATTTCGCCCAACGCCCAGGGTTTCATAATAATCTTGAAATTTGACTGCCACCTAACCACACCTATCTGACCATCCCAGAGCCAGGGCTGTAATAATCGCACCAGTTTCATCAACTCTCTATCCGGGAGCTGTGAACCCGGCCGGATCAGCTGCGACTCATGGTCTTTTTTTTGAGTAAATCAGCAAAATACACAATCTAGTGTAATATTTTCCTTTGCTAAAAAAATAAGAATTTGTGCGACATTTTCAAGTGGGTGTTAAGAAAAAACCTATAATTTGTTTGATATTATCAAACTTTTTATATAATCCTCGGGACGGGGATGGGGGGGAATAAGGCTAATGCTGTTGATTTAAGCGTAGGACGGGCGGTTTCCGCTTCGGCGGAGTTCACCCGACGATAGTTGTAGCGAGATATGCAGGGTGGTCTAAGTAGGTCGGGTGGTTCTGCGGAGCAGGTTCACCCGACAACAATTGCAATCCCTCCTATCCTGTCGGATCAACCCCACTAAAGTGGGAACGAATCGACCTACGATCTGGAGAAAAACAAGGCTGGCAGACTTTAAAACTGGCAAGTTTTTGTGAAAAAAATTTATTTCATTTTCCCCTTGACTTTTCTCCCTCCCCATTGTCTATTTAATGAATATTACACTTCCTGAATATAGATTCTCTTAATATATAGCCTGGTTGATTTGCAAATCTTCTAACTAGTGTCCATCCGGAAACCGTGTTTTTGAATGTCATTCTGAGGAGCAAGGCGACGAAGAATCTCATAGTTAGCGGGTTCGCAGAGATTCTTCGCGGAGCCCGTCCTGAGCCTGTCGAAGGGCTCAGAATGACATGAACTAGTTGCCGGACAGAAACTAGCTAGTTTGGATGTCGAGCTACTCAAGAAGCGGTTATCTGTATAGTTTTAGAGTAGCGGCACGTGCTGACATCTAAACCCCCAGGTATTAACACCAGGCACCCTGGTGTATTCAAATAAGCCAAGAGTTTTTTAAATAATGTAATTTTATGCTTTATTTTAGCCGGAGGGGGTGTAGCATGAATTGTAAAAGTCTGGCGAGTATTCTCATCCTTGTTCTGGCCGTAG
>PPDG01000308.1 GCA_002899795.1 Desulfobacteraceae bacterium
GGAGTGCGGTTCAAGCGGCACGTGAGGAGAATCAGAAGCAGGAAAGGAAATACCGCAGGGAGCTCGAGCAAACGTATCGGCTTTCTTTTGGGTTGGAGCCCGGAAAAGATCGGATGGCACTTTCGGTGCGCTTAAGTTTCTAGGGTACAGGTTGTATTATATCAAATGTTGTATAATGTGGAAAAAAATAAGGGTCATATTTCATGCGGATGAGGGTTGAGGCAAGAGAAAGCATAAAACCCTTTCGGTTGGTGAAGTATTTCACTCTGACCAGCCTTGTGGTGATTCTCATTCCTACCCTGATGCTGTCCATATTCATCTCACAGCGGGCCAAGAACGAACTCTTCAGACAGAGTGAACAGTATGCCCTTTTGGTTGCCATCAATTTGAACCATCAGGTCTTCAGCCAGTTCGTCCTGCCGACGGTGCTGAAGTTTGGTCGGATTATGCTCGGCAGTCCTCAACAATATGAACGTATGGACAAGGTGGTTCGCAACACCATTCACGGATTCAAGGTGGACAGGGTTGACGTCTATAATCTCAAAGGGGTGATCAGCTATAGCACGGATCGTTCCCTGGTAGGGCTCCCCGGGCTTGGCGGCAGAGATTTCAACTTGGCACGTGAAGGGAAATCTTCATCGCGGCTCGTTTCACGGGGGGGCTTTCTCGGTTTTGAGCTTGGAGGGGTGGCAAAGCAGAGGCAGCTCAAGACCTATATCCCCCTGCGGATGGAGCAACACCTCTCAAGAGAGCAGGACCGTATCCTTGGGGTGTTCGAGATTACCCAGGATATTTCCGAGGACTATGCTGCCATTACCAGCTTTCAGAATAACATTATTTTGAGCCAGCTGGTGGTAATGAGCCTTCTCTTTTTCGTATTACGTTTAATTGTGAAGAGGGCAGAGGGCATTATCGCCAAAAGAAGTGAGGAGCGCAGGCGTTTGGAGGAGCAGCTTAATCAGGCTGAGAGATTGGCCGCCCTTGGTGAGATGGTTGCCGGTGTCAGCCATGAGATCAGGAATCCACTGGGGATCATCGGCTCCACCGCCCAACTTCTGCATCAGAAACTTGAGGAAGGGGATCAAAAGAAGCAGCTCGGCAAAATCATCATGGAGGAGACGACCCGTTTGAACTCAATTGTCACTGATTTTTTGGATTTTGCTCGTCCAACCACGCCACATTTGTCAGAGTGCCAGGTGGAGAAAGTGCTGGAGAAAAATCTTGAGTTTCTGGAGGTTGAACTCAAAAGGCGAGATATTACCGTTGAAAAACGTTTTGCCGAGAATGGCACCCCGGTTTACGCAGACGCCGTCTTGCTCTATCGCGCCTTTTTGAACATTTTCGTAAATGCCATGGAAGCTTTGGATGATGGGGGGGCGATTAAGGTAGTCACGCGTTACAAAAACTCCCAGGAGGATAGCCTCGAGGTGGTCATCTCCGACACAGGTGCTGGAATTTCCAAAGAAACGATAGCAAAGATATTTGATCCCTTTTTTACTACCCGCGAAACGGGTACCGGGCTGGGACTTCCCATAGTCCGAAACATAATTGAAAGCCATGGTGGTACAGTTCAGATTGAAAGTCCACCAAGGACAGAACGAGTGCAGGTGGAAGACAAGGGGACAGCTATTATCATTTCCCTGCCCGTGAACCCGGTTGTGAGCTAATCAATTGATTGGCACAGCAGAAGAGAATCATGGAAACCATTCTTATCGTTGATGATGAAAAAAATTATCTCTTGGTCTTAGAGGCTCTCCTTGTGGATGCCGGATACGAAGTGATTACCTCTGACAACACCACTGAGGCGCTCGAAATTACCATGAGCCATGACCTGGACCTGGTGATAACCGACATGAGAATGCCTGGTCCGGATGGGATGGAATTTCTTGCCCAATTACGGAGTCGGCAACCCGACCCGCCGGTAATTATGATGACAGCATACGCCACAGTGGAAAGGGCTGTGGAGGCTATGAAGCGGGGCGCTTTCGATTACATCACCAAACCTTTTAAGAACGAAGAGTTGATACTTACCATTCGAAAAGCCATAGAGATGCACCGACTCAAGCAGGAGAATCGGTTGCTCAGCCGGGAACTGCAGGAGCGCTTCCAGTTCGGTAACATTGTAGGTAAGAGTAAAATCATGCGCCAGGTCTATGAGATTATAGAAAAAGTGGCCCAAACTCGAGCCTCGGTATTGATAACTGGAGAGTCGGGCACAGGCAAAGAACTCATTGCCAGAGCAATTCACTTCAACAGTCCTAGGCGCGATAAGCCATTTATTTCGGTGAACTGTTCGGCGCTGTCCGAAACGTTGCTGGAGAGCGAGCTCTTCGGTCATGAGCGGGGAGCATTTACCGGTGCTGTCACCCAAAGGAAAGGGCGGTTTGAGTTAGCACACGGCGGATCTCTTTTTCTTGATGAAGTGGGCGATATGTCTACTGCGTTGCAGGTAAAATTGCTTAGGGTCTTGCAAGAGATGCAATTTGAGCGGGTGGGCGGCACCAAGACCCTGCAGGTGGATGCCCGACTGGTTACTGCCTCCAACCGGGAGCTCGACCGGGAGGTGGAGTTGGGACGTTTTAGAGAGGACCTTTATTATCGTCTGAAAGTAGTCCACATTAAAGTGCCGCCACTGAGAGAGCGGAGAGATGATATACCACTTCTGGTTCACCACTTTTTGGAAAAGGCCGCCGAAGCAAATAGGATTCCAGCCAAAAGAGTAAGCCATGAAGCACTCAAGTACCTGTGCCAGCATGATTGGCTAGGGAACGTACGAGAGCTGGAGAACGTCATCGAACGTGCGGTGATCCTCTGTGATGGTGATGATGTCAGTCCCCAGGACTTACCCGAGGAGCTGTTCCAGCAGCGACTGCCGGGCATTACCAAAGAAACCTCGGGTCAAACCCAAACTACCTCGGACCTGGCAGGAGATGGTGAGTTGCTGCCCTATTTAGGACTCAATCAACGGCAGGTCAAGGCAATAAATTTCATCAAGAAAAACGGCTATATAAGCAACGATTATTACATCCAAATAAACCACATTTCTGATCGTCATGCCCGTCGCGATCTCAGGCAAATGGTGGATTTGGATATTGTTGTACGTGTCGGCAAAGGAAGGAGTACTCGATATGTGCTCAAATAGTCCGGATTATGTCCGGATTATGTCCGGATTATGTCCGGATTTGATCTTTACGCCTAAGGCCATAAAGATAATAATTCCCGAAATATTAGTAATTTTAAGTTGATAGAAATATTAGGCCAATGGGAAGAAGTGGCAAGAAACTTGCTATGTTTAGTGAAACGAGTAAGGATGGTAAGGACAGTACGAAAATGAAGACCCTGCCTTCTTGACTCTTCAACTCTTTTTCTCCTTTCTTTGACCGTCCGGATGTGGCCCCATCCAGACGGTCATTTTTTTGCCTCCTGAGTTCTCAACAGCTACCTCTACGCTAAACCCGGATATTTCATGAATCCGCCTAGGCGGACCGCAGGGTGTTGGGATAGCAGGGGACTAGTTCTAGTGCTTCTTTCCTCAAAGTAGGTCAGCAACCGTAGGGTACATACTATTGCCAATTACTGCCGGGATGTGCTCAGATCGCTCCTATTTAAATCTTGACAAAGCTGGGAGCGATTGCTAATTTGCCTAGCACTCGACAGAGGCGAGTGCTAAAAAGGTAGCCATGAAGGGACTAGTGAGAGGGGAAAGAAGTCGTCTGGTGCTGGAGGCGGTTATCCTCGAGTACATCAAGGGTGGGGTGCCCGTTGGTTCTCGAGCGATAGCAAAAAAGTACGGTCTAAGCGTCAGTCCAGCAACCATTCGGAATGTAATGGCAGACCTTGAGGAACTTGGCCTCCTCTATCAACCGCATACATCCGCTGGTAGGGTTCCCACCGAACTCGGGCTCCGAGTATATATTGATGCAATTCTAAAGATACAGCAGCTCAGTATTGCTGATCGTGAACAAATCAGACGATCGTACCGGGGTGGTGTGTCCCGGGTGGAAGGATTGTTGCAGGAGACTTCCAAGGTCCTCTCGTCTTTCTCCAAGCAGGCTGGTGTGGTCCTAACACCTCGCCTCTCTCACACGGTGTTCAAGCGGATCGAGTTTGTTCGGCTGCGTACCAGTATGGTTATGACCATTCTGGTTTCTCAGGCCGGCATTATCCACAATACAGTTTTTGAAATAAAAGAAGACATTTCTCAGGAGGAATTGGACAAGTATGGTCGTTATCTCAATGACATGTTGCAGGATTTAGCCCTGCACCAGGTCAAGGCGCGGTTGCTGGAGGAGATGCAAAAGGAGAAGGTTCTCTTTGATCGCTTGCTTTCTAAGGCCTTGGAATTAAGTCAGAAGGCTTTGCAGGAGGACATAGAAAATAGCGAACTCTACATCGGTGGCAGGACCAATCTCTTGGACAACCCAGAATTTGCCGACGTGGAACAGATGAGGCGGATCTTCAATGCTTTTGAAGAGAAAAGCAAGATTATCGATCTTTTGGATAAGAGTATGTCAGCCTGAGGGGTCAATATTTTCATCGGCTCAGAAAGCGAACTGCTGGACATGGAGAGCGTAAGCTTTATTACTTCGCCCTATGCCAGCGGCGATGAGGTTCTTGGCACCCTCGGTGTAATTGGGCCCACGAGAATGGACTACTCGCGGATTATTCCTCTGGTGGATTACACTGCCAAGCTCCTGAGTAAAATGCTGGAGGAAACCTTCTAAATTTAAACAGACATTTTCGCGTATCTTACAAGCTCCCTTCATTTTTTTTTGGGAGCTTTGTTATGAATAGAGTGTGGGGGGGCTTGACTCAGCGCTAATCGTTCTTAAAAAAGTAATGTGAAGTAATGGAGGGAGCAGGGTGGTTTCAAAAGAAAAGCGAACAGCGGAACCTCAGAACAATGTGAACGAAAATCAAGAAGACCAACAGGAGATCTCACCTGAGTTGGAGAACCAAGCTCGAGCGGACGAGGCTGAGATTGAGCAAGAGGAACCTTTTGATCCTGAGACGGCGGATGGGGATACGCTTTTGGCCAAGTACCGGGAGCTGGAGGATGAGCTCAGTGAAACTCGGGAACGAGTTCTGCGCACTGCTGCGGATGCTGAAAATTTCAAGAAAAGGCTGCAGCGAGAAAAAGAAGAGCAGACTCGCTACGCAAATGAATCCCTTGTGCGCGAGTTGCTACCCGTAATAGACAATCTGGAACGGGCCCTAGAACACTCAGAGGTCGGTGCAGATCAGGGGGGACTGCTGGAGGGCTTAAACATGACGCTCAAGGGCTTCCTTGACACCCTGACCAGGTTCGGCTGCACGTCGGTAGAGGCAGCAGGGAAACTCTTTGACCCGAACTTTCACGAGGCCGTTTCTCAGGAAGAGAGCGCTGATCACGAGCCCAACACAGTGCTGAGGGAATTACAGAAGGGTTACATGCTCAAAGAGAGGTTGCTTAGGCCAGTAATGGTACTGGTCTCCAAACGGACCAGCCAGCAAGACAACGCTACCCGATAGAAAACCACAGCCAAGACTGCGGAAGCGAACAGTGGTGAGGTAAATATAAATGTAAA
>PPDG01000105.1 GCA_002899795.1 Desulfobacteraceae bacterium
GCATCACCCACCTACCCCATAATTCCAACCAGCAGTAGCGCCAAAATGAGTTCCCTCACCACCAACTAACTACCTAAAATCACAACAAATTAAGACATGTGATAAAAAGTCGCCTTGATGCTCTATTCCTGGCAGGAAACTTGTAATAGGTTCTCAAGAAAGACGCAAGCCGTTTTACTTCTCATTCGCTTATAAGCATCCGCTTAAGGATATTAAATCAAGAGTGCTTGGACTCCAAACCCTGGTGAATCTCGGATCAACTTCTTCGGCGGTGGACGAAAGGCTGGGTCACAGATGCTTTTACCACTTACTTGACCCAATTCAATATACAACCATTCGCACTACCAGAAAGGAGGTGAGAACTAAAACAAAAGACCGCCTCCTCCCAGTTAGGTTTTCTATCCAAGGCGAAGTGACGTTGCGGGTCTGAATTACCGAATCTGATTACCGACTAGGGGAGGACTGTGGCATTGGTTTCAAAAAAACCAACAGATGGGAGGTCAAAAGATGGCAGAAAAGAAAGATGTAGAAATAAACAGCAGGGCCGACACCATTGATCTGATGCATCCCGACATCAGGCCCTGGCCGGTGACGCCGCCGCCTTCGCCAGAAGAAGTGGCAAAGGTGTATGCCAAGAGGAAGGCGGAAGATTTCGGCAAATGGTGCGAGGACAACCTCAGGTATGAGTACGCCTTTGCTAAACCTGAGGCCCTGCAAGGATTCAGGTTTGTCTGTGTCGGTCTCTGGAGAATGGGCCACAAGTTCTGCGGTGGTTTGCTCTGCGAGGCCGGGGCCGAGGTTATCAACATCGAGCCCCCCGAAGGAGACCCTGCGCGGCAACTCACTCCCTTTGGCAGAAAGGAGTACATGCTCGAGAGCAAGGTTACGGGTGAGAAGTGCGGCCTGGATTTCATCCACGAGATGAGGGGGCAGAAGTCCGTATCCCTGAACCTCGAGACCGAAGAGGGTCGTGAGATTTACAGGAGGTTGGTAGGCATGGCCGACGGGGTGATCGACGAGATGCCCGCGGGCTACATGGACAGTATTGGTCTGGGTTACAGGCACCTTTGCAAGGAGTTCCCCAGGCTGGTCTATCTGAATATCGCGGTGCGCGGCACCTGGGGTCCCTACAAGGATAAGACGTCCAAGTTCGGCCAGTGGACCCTGGAGCCCTTTGGTGGCTGTTCCAACGCCTTCGTCCACAACACCGGCTTCCCCCAGGACCAACTCCCCAGAGAGAGCGGCGGCTCCCCCACCCGGTCCGGCGTCTGGTTTGCTGACTTTGTTGCCGGGGAGCAGGGGGCCAACACCCTGCTGGCTGCCCTTTACTGGAGGGACGAGTTCACCGGCGAGGGCCAGTTCTGCGAGGTAACCGGCGCCGAGACCCAGATGGACATCCTGGACTTTGACATCAGCTGGTACATGTTCAACGCCTCCATCAAGGCGAGGACGGGCGGCTGGGACCCCAACCTCAACCAGTACGAGTGGAACCCCTGCCGTGACGGCTACATGATGATCGGCGGTCAGACCGACCGGCTGTGGTACCGGATCGGCATGTGTATTGAGCGGGACTTCCCCCAGTTTGGCCGGCTGATCCACGAAGATCCCATCCTGAAGGAGATGGGCGGCAGGAACGCCCTGGAGATGCTGATCAAGACCTACACCCTCACCACCCGGTGGCTCAGGGACATCAACCGGATCGAGGCCGAAGAGAAGCTTTTGGAATACGAGATCGCTGCCGGCCCGGTTCTGTACATCGATGAGGTCTCCGAGTTCCCCCACTTCGTGTACCGCCCCTGGGTCTGCACCATTGATACCGATCACTACGGGACCCTGCTTTTCTCGGTGTCACCAAACAACTACGCGATGAGGACATCGCACCGGGTCAAACAGTTGGGCAGGCCCCTCGGGTACGATAACTACGAGGTCTACATGAAATTGTGCGGTATAGGTCAAACAGAAGTCAACGAACTCAAGGAGAAGGGGGTTATATAAGATGCATAAACTCAAGTATAACAAAGATCCACGTGAAACAAGACTTGAGGATCTGCCGGGC
This sequence comes from Desulfobacteraceae bacterium, assembly GCA_002899795.1. GTDB lineage: Bacteria > Desulfobacterota > Syntrophobacteria > BM002 > BM002 > BM002. The sequence continues at coordinate 2,057 of PPDG01000105.1, forward strand.
CCCAAGAGCAAGGAAGAGCTCGATGAGATGAAGATGCCCTATGAGGATTACTGTAAGGCCAAGTTCGATCCGGGCAACGAGTTCGGCAAGCCCCAGTCTCTGAAGGGCATCAGGTGGATGAGCACCACCATGTACATCTTCACGCCTCATTCCGTCAGCAATCTGGCCGAGCTCGGGGCTGAGGTGATCAAGGTGGAGATGCCGCGGATGGGTGATCCCATGCGGCACTGTGCTCCGTTTAACGAGACCTATCTCTATCCCTTGCACGACACCAGGCCCATGACCGGTACAGGTATGGGGTATTTGAACGCCAATCCCAACGAGTATCACATCACCATGGACTACCACCTGGACGAGATGAAGGAGGCCTTCTACTCCCTGGTGAAGATGTCCGATGGGCTTACCGAATGCTACCGCCCCGGCACCTTTGACAGGTGGAGCCAGAGTTACCGCTTCCTCCAGGAAATGAACCCCAGGTTCATCTATGTCTGGGGCGGCGGTTTTGGTTACGGGCCCAAGGTCTTTGGCGGCTCCTACGACATTCTGGGGCAGGCCCACGCCGGGCTGGCCTCGGTAACCGGCTTCCATGAGAGTTTTGGCGGCCACTGCACCAAGCACTCCAACTGGTGCATCGACTGGTACTCCGGCACCCAGATCACCTTCGGGATTCTGGCGGCCATGCACTGGCGGCGGAAGACCGGGCTGGGCACCATGATCGAGTTCTCCCAGGTGCAGGCAGCCACCAGGTGTCTGGGCTTTGCGGCACCGCTCTACGGCAGATTCGGCATTGTCAGGCAGCGCTGGGGCAACTGGGACACTCAGCTTTGCGCCCACGGCATCATTCTCTGCGGCAAGTCCGACTTCCCGGATGCCAAGAACCCGCAGGAAAAGTATTGCGCCAGGTACGCCATGATCAGTGCCTTCCAGGATGAGGACTTCGCAGAGCTTTGCAAGATCACCGGCAACAAAGGGTTGCTCGACAAATACAAGGCTCACGATGAGAGGGTCAAGGCCGAGGCTCAGGTGGAAATCTACGCGGCTCTGGAAAAGTGGGCTGCTGACAAGAACAGGTCCGAGGTGGTCAAGACCTGCCAGGATGCCGGGCTTCTGGCCGAGCCGGTGATGAACGACAAGGAGGTCTACGAGTCTGATCACTGGAGGACCAGGGGGACCGTCAGGTGGCAGGAGGATCCCATCTTTGGAGATGTAGGCGTGATGGGTACCTACGGTGCCGGCCTGATGGAGAAGACTCCCCGGAGACTGTACTGGATCTGGCGGCCGGTTGGTGCCGATAACGTCAAGATCTACCACGAGATGCTCGGCTATCCAACGGCAACCATCGAAGAGTGGTATGAGAAGGCCTGGATATAAAAGGAGGGATGAACTGTGTGTGACATAATCTGGTGCAAAAAAGATGTGGGCGGAAAACCCTGTGACACCGTTAACTACCTGGATCCTTACTGTTTCTGGAACTGGGAAGGCACAATCAACTGTGCCGAATGCGGTGCAGTCTACTTCATCCACATGATCCAGGGCCACATGTACAAGGGCCCGGAGGACAGGCCCGGCGAGAAGCCTGACACCAGCCCACTTTATGCGGATAAACCCTTGGACGGCTACTCCAACTATAGTCCGGGTATAGAGGGCAAGACCAGGCCCTTCCAGTGTCTGCCCAGGGACATCTACCTGGGTGTGCCCGACATGGTGAAGTTCAGCATACGGGGCAAGCCGGTGAGGGGTTGGCGACCGCAGCCGCCCGACGGCGGCATAGCCGGAAGCTACCCATTCAACTGGGATATCCAGAGGCTGTCTCCTGAGGTATGGGAAGAGTATCAGGAGAAGAAGAAAAAGGGCGAAGTGACGGACTGGTAATAAAGAAAGGAGTAGCAGATGGCAGAGTTAACGCCGCAAGAATTCCTTGACAAGGTATTGAAGCCGGACAAGGAGTCTGATCATAAATGTTGGGACTGCAAGCACCTCAAGCCTGTGATCGAAGGCTCCAGTTTCCCTCCGGCGGACCTTATTGGCTATTGCATGAAGATTCACTGGCCGTTCTACTGGGGCGTGGCGGAGTTCAACGTGGTCAAGAAGTGCTACGCCTTCGAATCGAAGAAGTAGCCATGGAAGCAAACGTCATAAAGGAACTCGAGGACCTCAAGAGCATGGTGCTCAGATGGAAGAGGAGCTATCTTGGCTGGGTGCCAGACGACGGGGAGGGTGAATATCTGCTTGAGGAGTTTTCGGAAGAGATCTCCAGGCATATCTCTCCGTTCGCCAACAGGTTGTTCCAGAACGATCATCTCACCTGGTCTGAGACTCAAGAGTTCCTAAACTATTGCTACAGCCAGGTTGAGGAAGTTCGCGAAGCAGTGGAACAAGCGAACAGCAAACAACGTGAAAAAGCATCCGAGCATAAGCTTGTGGAGTTTTCCTCATACAAATGGAGGAAATAGGGACGGTTACAGCATTTTGGGACAGCATCATTCGCGGCTGGAAAGCCGCTCCCACAGAGTCCTGCGAGACCAAGCTTATGCTGCGAATACACTTAAAAGGAGGTAGAGCATGCCTGAGAAATGCCGCGTGGGTGTTTGCGGGTTCGACCCCATGCTCGTCAAAGGGTATGTGAAGACAGGCTTTCGAGGCCTGTGGTGGCACATATCAGACGAGATCTACGAGGATTACAACGTCAAGCCCAATGACAAGATTTCTGGTACGCTGCTCAAGGTCTACATTGGCACAACTGGTAAGATGACCCATGAGCCCAACGAGGACTTTGAGTGGCAACTGTCCATGGAGTCTGGGCTTGCCGTGTTGCTTCCTGCTGAGGCCATCGTCAAGTACGAGCTCACGGAATTTCACTTCCTGGAGTTGGTCGTTAACAAGATCAATGACCAGGAAGTCTATGCCGGCGAAGACAAGGTGAGCGTCAAAATGTGGCCTGAGGAGAAGATGAAGCTGCATTACACCCTTGATTTCATCGCTCCATAACCGTCAGAGCCCACTGTGACCACGGAGAAAAGGGTGAGGGATGATAGTAGAATCCTCTGCTCACATCGTTATGCAGTGTGTGTTCACCGTCTCGCAGACGAACTCATGACGACTGTTGGCGGATTATCCTTTGCATCCCTCACCTAATTCTCATTCTCGTGTTAGAGGAGCTCAACAACTACCACCCGGGAGGGGCAAGTCACTCCTCCTATCATAACTCACCAAGCGGCGGGGGGTATGGCCTGCTACCCCCGCCGTTTATTTTTTTAGCTATCGGCTGTCAGCCGTCAGCTAAAACAAAGTCTGAGACCGCTCACCTATTTGCGTGCATGCAGGGGCTCGTATGTAGCTTCATTGCTCCGTGCTTTCTTTCAATTACTTAATTATATATCTGCATGCTCAACACTGTCATTCTGAGCCCTTTGGCTTACTCAGAGCCTGCCCTGCCTGTCCCGGGCATAGTCCCGGGGAGCCTGTCGAAGGGATAAACTCCGCGAAGAAACCGAC
>PPDG01000376.1 GCA_002899795.1 Desulfobacteraceae bacterium
CAGCGAGCCCTTTTGACACTACTGGTTGGAAGGACAGGCTAAAAGCTCAGCACGGCCGCTTCTCTCGCTTTAATTCCGCCATACGATTGGCTTCTATTGATGTTCCGTCCCTGCCGTGACTCCAGGCACAAAATAGAAGATTTTCCTCAAGCCTGCGTCTTTACCCTTTTACTATCGCCGTCGGTTTTGGGGTCCCTGCGCACGGCTAGCACGGTAATGTCATCATGCTGGTCGGCTTCACCTATGTGAGACAGTACACTCGCCACGATTTGGTCTAGTAATAGGGTGGCAGACGAAGTACTCTGCTCCAGCATTGACAACAATCGTTTCCGAGTAAAAAACTCGCCGCCCGCAGCGAGGGCCTCCAGCACACCGTCGGTGTAACCCAGCAGGATGTCACCCGGTTCTAGGCGGGTCTGTTCAATCTTGAACTCGGTGTCGGGTGTTATGCCCACAGCGGGCCCAGTAGGATTGAGACGCTCCCTTACGCCGCCAGAGGAGTCGACGATCAATAGGGGCTCGTGTCCGCCACTTATATAGGTCAACAAGCCAGTGGATGGATCCAGCACGCCGAAAAAGAGGGTAGCAAACATAGCCAGTTCGCCGTGATTTAGGGCGATGTAATTATTGGTGAGCCCAACAGCTTTGAGAGCGTCGAGGTGGGAGGATTCTGCCACCTGTACATCCGAAGCCAGACTGAGTGCGTTGGCAGAAGCTTGGCTGTGTGAGCAAACCAATCCATTCAGGGAGGTTTGACCAGAAAATATCCTAATCAAGCTACGGAATAAAGCCATAAAAAGTGCCGCACCCACTCCTTTATCGCAAACATCAGCGATGACTAAACCAACGTGGCCACCGGGGAGCTCGAAGACGTCGTAGAAGTCACCTGCCACTTGGTGCGCCGGTTTGAAGTAAGCAACGATTTCCCAGCCGGGCTTGTGCAGTAGTTGGCCGGGCAGAAAGTTTGTCTGCATCTCCCGACCTTTCTCTAATTCGTCCTTAAGTGCTTGCGAATAGGATTTAACTTGACTCAAACTTGTTTGCAGCGCTCCTTCTGCCTTTTTGCGTTCGCCAATAGCATCTGAAATTTGTTGGTACATATGGTTGAAGGCTGCGATGACTTCTCCCAACTCATCCTGGCGTTGAACTGAAGCTGAGTAGAATTCAGGAGTTTCTCGATCTTTGCTGATTGCTTCACCTGCACTAGTTAAGTCATTTCTTAGCCGCATAATGGGAGCAACCACAATCGGGCGCAACGCTATCCACGCCCCCGCCGTGACGAAAAGCGAAATTATCAAGACTAAACCAGAAATTCGTAGAACAAAGGCATGTAACTCAAGCATCACGGGGGATCCATCATGACGAAGGATCAGAGTGTAATCTCTCTGCAGCTCAGCCGCTGACCAAGCTGCATCGTAGCGGAAAATATTTTGGCTTTGAAGATAAATCGCACCACCACTATTGCCCTCAGAAAAGGAAAGCTCAGGTTGCTCACCAAACATCCCAACCTGTTTTCCGTCAGAGTCATACACCGCCCCGCCCAGAATGATTGGATCAAGCTGGAGTTGTCTCATTTGATCCAGAAGTTCTAGAGCAGACGCTTCTGCTCCGGTCATCTGCATAATTACAGATATCTTTGCTGAGGAAACTTCTCTCAACTGGGATAGGAGTTCTTGTTCGCGTCTATTGTATGAAGGAATGAGAATAATGGCTTCGATTACCACAACACTCACAAAGACCCAAAAAACTATCCGTCGGGACAGGCGAGCGGTGGGTAGGCTAAAGAGCCCTTTAAGCATAGATGGCATTGCGCTTTTCTCCTGCGCGATTTATTCGTTCTACCGCTAGCCCGGATGTTTCATGAATTGCTGTCGCGAGACCACGAAGATGGGTGTGCCACCGGGTACCCGCAGGGTGTTGGACCTGAGGCGTACCTGAACGGTACGTCGCAGGGTACGACACCCGAGGACGCCCGGAAGGACAGCCATATCCGCGGTCGCAGTAAGTAATTCATGAAACATCCGGGCTAAATTAATAACAAGAACCGTGACATGGGTGACTTTCCCGAACCGCGATCAAGGCTCGACCTAGGAGCCACCATGCTCATCTCAAACATAATACCGGGTGAATACTTGTCAACCACCCCTCCTTCTAGCCGACACCATTTCAGCCCGATAATTTAAAGAGCAGTTTGTGGCTTAGTCGTAATTCTTTCTAGATTATTACAATGGCTCGGGAGCGATGAGCCGATAGGGGCGTGGAATGAGGCCACATCTTCAGCAAACATTTAACCATGAATCACAAATTTCACGAGTGTTCCCTATTTCTTTACGGGTAAAGTTGACTTCAATCTATCAGATGGTTAGTTTCCTAATAGTGGTTGAGACTGACCGGAAGTCTCGAATATTTTCGGGGCATCGCAAGATATTTTCACATACTTCTGAGGTGTGGTCCTATGGAAATTATAAGTTCGCTCGAGTTGTTTGAGGTCTTGTTTATTTCGCTGGGAGGAATGCTGTGCATCTATCTCGGCTATCGTCTTCTTACGATAGGCGCAAACCAACCGTTTGATATATTCTCAGACCTGAAAGGATGGAGATTTAGAACTGCTAACTTGGCTCCTGGCGTTTTCTTTGCGGTCTTGGGGTCAGTAGTACTCTGTTCTCCGGTTATAACGAGTGCACTATCTATTCTGCAGAAAGAAACGTTTATAAATAAGTATGCAACTAAATTGATACTGGATGAGTTAGTTGAAAAAAATAAGAAACTTAGAAGTTACCAATTAGAAAATGATGTGTCTCTTAAGGAAGCGAGAAGCAAACTCTCGCCTGCTCCTGTTGAATCTTCCCCAACAAAGTTGGAAGAATCAAACAAAGCTGTTGTGACGTCTCAGCGGCTACGGCTGCGAAAAAAACCTGGCATAAATCATCAAATTGTTGGTGTCTTGTATAAAGGAGACGTCATTACAGTGAAAGAAACAAGAGGAGTGTGGCTACGAATATCTACTAATGAGATCACGGATGGCTGGGTTCACGGGAACTATGTTAGACGACAAGAAGGCACTGAAACTGCCGATTCAAACAAAACCGCTTTGCTTTAAGTTCCAATCCTTTGGAATATTCATCTCCCGAGTACCAACTGTTAGCCTCAACCCCACTACCTTAATGACACAAAAATATTGATAAATGAGGGGCCGCCTCTGCCCCATACTCCTTCCCCAGCGCGGTGGGCAATGGACACCCAACAATTCTTGATAATGTTGACAAGTCCATATCATGTGTCTTAGCTTACAAAGCAAGCTACTCATTCATTCTCAATCCGGAGTTTTTTTGGCGGGGCGAGAATTGAACTGCCTTGCTTAGTATGTAGCATTGGAGTACTTGAGTGTTGGAGTGAATGAAAATTCCAAATAACAAATCTGTTTTTGTCATTGAAAATGCTCCAGCGAGCGCATTCCCCGTAGCGACTCGACTTGAGCTCGTCGACAAGTCTTGCTGCGGGGTTAGCGAGCGAACTACAATAAATATGGTATAAATACCTTACATTTCGAAGATTCCCTGCAGCTTGTTGCAGGGAGCTTCAATATTGAAATTTGGGATTTCATTGTAATTTGGTGCTTGGAATTTGATATTTCGCAGTACTCCATTACCCAGGCTTGAGAACCAACAAAATTTGGTAAAGCCAGGACGACATTGTTTCTGATGGAGTAACAGAAGGTACTTATATGTCAACGAAGAAGGGCATCATCGCACTCATGGGCTCGGGTGAGTTGACCGCAACCATGGTGGAAGTTCACAAAGAGCTACTGGCGGAGTTGCCTGATCCCCCTCAAGCTGTATTTCTTGACACGCCAGCTGGCTTTCAGCTCAATGTGGACCATCTCTCCGAAAGAGCCACAGAGTACTTTCGCCAGCATGTACAACAAGACATGTCCATCGTTTCCTTCAAGTCTAAAGAGAGGTCTACGCCATTGGAGGCGGAGCAGGCCTTTCACGCGATGCGGGAAGCGAATTTTTTTCTGGTAGGACCTGGGAGTCCCAGCTACGCGGTGCGCCAATGGCAAGAAACACCCATTCCAGAGATTCTTACCAAGCGGGTGGAAGATGGAGGTTGCTTGGTGGCTGCCAGTGCAGCGGCTCTGACGGTGGGACGCTTCACCCTTCCCGTATATGAGATTTATAAAGTGGGAGAAGAACTGCATTGGGTGGAGGGGATGAATATTCTCGAGCACTTTGGTTTTAATCTTGTGGTGATACCCCATTGGAACAATGCGGAAGGTGGGACTCATTACACGCGGTTCTGTTTCATGGGTGAGTCGCGCTTTGCAAAGCTTGAGTCGCTCCTACCGGAAGATGTCTCCATTTTTGGTTTAGACGAACACACGGCCTGCCTTATTGATCTCGATAAAAACGAAGCTGTAATCAAGGGGCTCGGCACTGTGACCCTGCGAAGTCGGGGAGGCGAGATCGCCTTTACAAAAGGAGATCGATTTTCTCTTGATATCCTCCGAGGTGAAAATCTTGGCAAAGATTGGCAACCGGTGGTTCGGGAGCAGACGGTCTCGGAGGAGACCCCTGAGATAAAAGGGGAGTCCTTTTGGGACAGAATTCATGCCATCGAAACGGCCTTTCGCGCTGGTCTCGAACAAGACGATACAAAAGAAATCACCAACGCTCTTCTTGAGCTGGATCGAACCATCTGGCAGGCCACACAGGAGCTAGAGCATGAGGAGTTTATCTCCCAAGCCAGGGAAGTGCTCCGGGATCTTATTGTGCTTCTGGGGATGAGATTGGAGGCTTCTCCGAAAGACAGGACAGATTGTCTTGGCCCTCTTGTTGAAGATCTGCTCACTCTGAGGGAGAAATTCAGAGAGAACCAGCAATGGCAAGAGGCCGATGCCATTCGGAACAGCCTCGAGCGGGCCCAGATAATCGTGGAAGATGCCGAAGATGGTTCACGCTGGAGACTAAAGTCATAAAGCGCAAATGCTTTATGGTCACTAAGTCATTACGCTTCGCTCTCACTCATAGTCATTCATTGTAACTACTTAAAGACCTAATGACTTAATGACGGCGGAGGCAAATGACGCGGAGCATAATGACCTGATGACGACAGGCGTCGTCTCAGAATTCTGTGAGAGATAGTCTTCGAGATAGGGGTGATCCCAGATGATAATCCACCCTACAACATCAGTTCTGTTCGTGGTTGGTGACGACGATTCATCTCTGCAGCCTTTGTTGTCCTATTTGCAGAATATTGGCCACCTCAAGTTGACTATCGAGTCCCAGATGGTGAAGGACCTTAGTCCCTATGATGTGGTTGTCACTGAAAACACGGCTGCCTTTGCAGGTGACAACGAGCAACTGACAAAGTTCGTACATAGAGGTGGTGGATGGCTGGGATTGGTCAAGCTTTCGGATAAACCCTTGCCACAGTTATTCGGGGCCCAGACAAATCCTCTGGGACCTGAGGCCGAGTTACGTGTTCTCTTTAAAAATAAAGATCATCCCTTGGCAACTCGCCTACCAGAGGCCATTTATC
>PPDG01000064.1 GCA_002899795.1 Desulfobacteraceae bacterium
CATAGAACCTAAATGGCAGACAAAAATAAAAGCCTCCAAGGAGTTGACACACCCCTCAGAGGCGTTCTATCGGCAGTTTCTGGAAACTCCTCAACATGACTTTCCTCAGAAGTAGAAGACAATGCCTACAGTGAGTACGGTGACAGTCTGGGCAGAAGAGGGCAGGACTAAATGTATGGTCTTTTGAAGATTCGTTGGAAAAGGAGATTTCGCTAATCTCAGGATAGAGTGAAAGCTCGTTTCGTGTAAATACGAAAAACCACCATTTTAGTTTGAAAGGGGTGCTTCAAGAATAAGAGGTCGAGGGTAGATAATGATGAAATCTCCAGGCTACTGAGCTTTTTTAGCATGTTCGCCAGTTAACGTTGCTTCTCTTTGCTTTGGTGGGGGAACGTGGACTTCGATGGTAAACTTCTTGCCAATCCTGACAATATCGCCATGCTTCAGCTGAGCCGATTGCACTTTTTTCCCGTTCACTATTATCCCATTCTTGCTCCTTTGGTCGAAGACAAGCAATTTTTGTCCCTGTACTTCTATGGTTGCATGGTGACGGGAGACAGCCATATCATCGAGTACAATCTCACTTGCAGCATGGCGGCCAATCGCCAGTTTAGCTCCATTTGCGAGAGCGTACTCTTTTAGTGTGAGGCTTTGTAACTTCAATTCCAGCTTATACATGCGTGTTGTCCGGTTGCATTGGAGTGATAGAGCTTATGACAGATGCAATGAATGTGCCTTTTTGTTTCAGGGTGTGAACTGGGTGGTGAGCCATGCAATATCCTGGCTAAGATAAAAAAATGAAGGGTCCTGTTCCTCGGCCAAAAAACTGGTTGCGTGGGGAAATCTCCAAGGTGAGCATCATGGTGTAAAGAGAGTCGGGAGAGCAGTATTTCTCATAATGAAGGCTGGAAAGCCTTAAGCTCTTTCAAAAACTTAACGGCCACCCCTTGCCGGTCCTGTTCAACTCTCTGGATCACCGCCGGACCAGTAAGAGTCAAGGTATCTGTTTGCCCAGTAAATTCAGGGGGCAAAAAGAGTCGCATTTCAGCCTGTTCATTCTTTTGAAAGTCAGGCCAAGAAGCACTGGTGACGAAGGCTCCCCCCTGGGATAAGTCCAGGGTTACACCGTCAACTTCTTCAGAAGTGCGAGTAAGCCTAATCTTCGTTCTGAAGTTATTGAGTGTTCTGGTGTATTTCCTTCTTTCAAAAGAATCCATGCCCTACCCTTACGAAAAATGAAAGACTAGTCATCAGATCCTTAAATTATATGTGAAAATGACACTTATTAACAAGAATTTAACAAAAAATTGACAAAAAACTAACAAATCTACCAATTTTTCGTATTTACATTGAGAGCAAAACGTAATTTGATACGGATTTAGGAGGTTTACCGCTTATCTTCAAAATTTGCGATCTTACATTCTCCTCGAACCACAGAAATTAATTCTTCAATCTGAACACCCAACCTCCGGACCTTGACTCTCTAAGTGGAGGTGGCACCATGAAAGAGCCAGTCTGGGAAAGATGTCATTATTACTGTAGTGGGCAATGTCCAGAGCAATCAACTATGGATAAGGCCTACTTGATTCCTCAATTACTCAAGCCCTCTCAACTCAAAGCTGCGACTGATACTTGCGACCAATGCGAATATTATCGCGAAGAGAAGAGGAAGTACCGTCGAGTGACAAGGCCTTTCAAAGTTGTAGTCAGTAACAAGAAACCGAGAAAAAACACTCAAGGTACTATTGTCGATGTAAGTAAAGACGGTGCCCTGATTAAGTTAGACAATTGGACTAATTTTAATAAAGACGAGACAGTCAACTTACAATTTTATACTAATGAGATGGTTGTAGATAAAGAAAAACCTAATGTAATCAATGTGTGTGGTCGAATCAAGAGAGTAACAAAAGAGAAACGTGAGTTAGCAATCATGTTTGTAAAACACGCAAGTATGAAAAAATGTGCTAATATATAGTATTAATTTACATCTAACTTAGTTTACTCATGAGACCTTAGCGCAAAATCCATTAGGTGTCAAAGAAAAATTTTAAAACAGCTATTTTCCAAGTTATATTAACTACCTTTGCAGTTAATACTGTGAGAGTAAGCGTTATTTATAATAAATTGTTGAAAAAAATAACAGTAATATCAGCCAATTCTAGTAGTTATCTACAAATTGACAGAGTTAGTCACACCTCACCCCAGCCTCACATGTAACATTAAGTCCATTCACCTTATTCGCTCCAGCCGTTCTTCCCCTGTTCAGCAGGTAGCCTTACCCGGCTTTCAATGATTAAGAAGGCAAGGGCATCCTTCGACCCATTCGACAGGCTCAGGGCAGGCAAGCTCCCCGAGACTACGCTCGGGACAGGCAGGACAGGTAGGGCATAGAGTCTAAACATTTCGAAAGTACCTCCCTATACTCTCTGGGCCAAGCGACCAAAGGCACAGTGCGCCGCGCCGAGCAGGGCAGCCTTATCGTTGAGAATGACCCGAACGGGTATTCTCTCAAGGAACTCTTTGAACCTACCTTTGTTGGTAAAAGCCTTCATGAAGATAGGCTCTTCCAGTTTGGGTAATATTTTTGGCGGTATCCCACCACCCAAGTAAACACCTCCAGTAGTCATAGCTGTTAGGGCCAGGTTTCCAGCAACAGCCCCCAATATGGAGACAAACGCATTCAGAGACGCCACACACAGGGGATGTTTCTCAGTTAGTGCAGCTTCAGCGATTGCCCTTGCTGGATCAATCTCCTCCATGCTCCTGACCAGCCAGGCAGGTTCACTGAAGCGTTTTGAATCCCTAAGCCATGAATAGATATTCACCAGCCCAGGACCCGATAATACCCTTTCCGTGCTTACGTGCCCAAAACGTTGGGAAAGGTAGCGCCATAGTTCAACTTCTGCTTCATTATTCGGAGAAAAATCCGCGTGTCCACCCTCGGAAGCGACGGGGATGTACTGCCCCTCCCCAAAAATAAGCAGTGCCTCTCCCAGACCTGTCCCCGGGGCTACAAGCGCGAGGTTCTGTTCTTTCCTCGCTTTCGCCTTATTCAAGGAGAGAAGCTCTCGGCTGTTCAAAAGAGGTACTGCATAAGCGGTTGCAGTCAAGTCATTGATTAGACCAACCTGCGACCACTTGAAGCGCTTCTGTATTCTTGCTTCAGAGACATCCCAGGGTAAATTTGTAGTTTGGCTCCGACCACTGATCACTGGCCCAGCTATGCCAAAGCACGCACTCTTAATGGATACACGATGTTTATTTAGGAACTGCTCGATAATAAATTCCAGGTGCGGTGCCTCCCGGCTGGGATAAGTCTCAATTACCTTTGCCACAGGACGTCTCTTACCTCGAGAGAAGAGACCCAGATTCGTTTTGGTCCCCCCTATATCTCCAGCTAAAACGATATTTTCATCTTTTGCTATTGACATCATCTTTCTCCAATGATCAGGTCTCCCCTCTTAGCGAGTATCATTCAACTATCAGCTATCAAGTCGTTGAGGACATGAACCGCAGAACCGCAGAACCGCAGAACCGCAGAACAAGGAACCGCAGAATATCGAAGTGAAAAATATTGTCCTTTTTTTATAAACTTCTGCTGTTCGAAATTCCTTGTTCCATATTGTCCTTCGGACTCCCCACCCTGCGGGCGGGTCCCCAGTTTCGATATTCAAAATATAAGAGAGTCCGAAATTCGCAATAATCTCCCCATTTCACGGGCTAGCAACTCCTCATAGGTATATACTTCTTAAGAGGGCATTCGCTCATGGAGGGGCAGTCACCACAGTTCCTGGGGTGAGTGGTGCAGCCCTTTGAACAGGCATACGAAGCGGCCAATTTAGCACCTGCCCTCTCGTAGATCCCTTCCACCTCTTCCAAGAGAACACCTCTCTTTCCCGGGATATTAGTCATGCCAGCATAGGTGACGTTTCTCAACCCGGCCCCTCTTGCCAGCTCAACACATTTTTTCATGAGCTCTCTTGTTGCCCCATGATGTTCATCCAGAACGTAGTTTGGCCTGAAGGCGAGAAAAGCAACAGGAAGTTTTGTGGAGATGGAAGCGACAAGTCGGCAAAGTGGCTCAATGTCCTCCTCGTTCACTTCAGGAATGATAACTATCCGGTACTCCCAGAGCTTGTCACTGGCGGTTCTAGCTACTATTTCAGCATTTCTCAAGATGGGGCCAACAGCCGTCCCGGAGATAGCCCTCATGGTGTCGTCGTAGAAGGCTTTGATATCGAAGGTTAGAGAGGTGGTAAAGTCAAGAACTCTGTGGAGGGACTTCTCAGTCATAAAACCATTGGTGTCAAAATTGACCTTCAGGTTGGGGCTGAGGCGCCGGGCCTCGTCCACAACCTTTTCAATGAAAGGGAGGTGGATTGTGGGCTCACCGCCAGAGAAAAAGATCCTGTCAGCCCCCATAAGAGTTCCTGAGGTTGACTGAATCATCCTAACGGATTCTCTGGCGAGGGATCCTGGATCCACGTATCCATCCACAGCCATCCTGTTGTCTGGATATTGGGATATGGTCCAGTTTTGACAACCCAAACACTTGAAATTACATCCCGCGACAAAGATGGTATAGCTTTCGGGGGGACCAGGATGGAGAGTCCTCGATGCGACTACAGGAGCAGACATGCGACAGACGCCAAGATCGCCAGCTAAACGGTCTACACCGCACCTGTGTTCGCATAAAATGCATTCTCTGAGATCATTTTCCATGCTGAAGTCTATCATATGTTTGCTTGTACCTTCTAGCCTGGATGGAGGTTTCAGGTGTCGGGTGTCAGGTGTCAGGGAAGAAAAACAAGAACACTGAAACCTGAAATCTCAGTTTTTGTGATTTGTATTTTCTATTCCTTCAACACCTCGCCATCTTTACTGTCAAAACTATTTAGCTTTGTACCTGTTTACTCCCGTGTATTTCCAGGTTATACTATTAAACGGGTAGGGTTTGGAAAGTCCCCGTATGTACCCTATCCTATTGAAACCTCCCTGGATTTGCCCCACCCTTGCCGGAGTCGCAGGGGTGGGGCACTTTTTGTGGCGGCTTTTGATTCTATCCTCTTTCGCCTGCAAGCCGCCCCATCGGAGTGTTGCAGATGAGAGGGTGACACTATGGTGACTATGAAGAGGCCTACTATCAAGCTTTTGGTTGTGAGCATTTGTTCGTACATGTTGTTATTTGCAGTAAGCTCTTCCCTCAAAGCACAAGAGCCTTCTGACTCCACCGTAACATTTTACGTGCAGTGATATGATGTCGGGAAAAAAGCCCTGGAAGGGCTTGAAGGAGTAAGCAAGGTCACAAGAGGTTTCCGCGGTTTCAGGGAGATCAACACCGTCTATTATGATCCGGCGGTGGTGACTGTGGAAGAGATGGAAGACGCGCTCAAGAAGGCTGGAACCTATGTGGAAACAAAAAAATCTCCATAATTTTTCGCCGGAGTCATAAGCCCAATAAACAGAAGAACCCCTCTCGAGGGGAAAGAAGAGGATATTACTTCACAGACCAGGTGAAACCG
>PPDG01000099.1 GCA_002899795.1 Desulfobacteraceae bacterium
CTAGCCTATCCCACGACCTTTTCGAACTGAAAAAGCCGTGGGCAAGGAGTCTACCCACGGCTTTGAGATTCCAGAGCTTTTTAACCCTTAGCCTCCTGGCAGTGGATAAACCCCTCCCGAGATGTACCACCACCAGCGCCAGTTACTATTGTATCCTTGTCTAATCATAGTCTTATGAACACCTTTTCTTACCACCCAACTTTAAAGAAGAGTAGTGAGACTTGTCAAGGGGAAATTTCTCCAGGAGTTTCCCCAAAAATGTTATGAGCGACACAGACCAAAGGTTAAGGCTAGTCCACAACGAGCAATTGAATCCCACTAAAAAGGAGAGGTGGCTCAGGTGCTCGATGTTTCGCAGCCTCCCCCTTTGGCCTCCCAGGGTAAAATTTTTTACAGGTCGGGTGACCAATTGCATACCTGCGCACCGTTTGTCACTGTTTCGCCCACTTCTTCCAGCTGCTGCATTGGACAGAGTTGAGGAATCACTTGACTACTCTGCAGTTTTTCTATAAACAAAAGATCTTTCTGGAAAGACAATTACATCTCATGGAGTGATCATATGGCAAGACACAAAAAAATTGAGCGTAAAAGAGAGCTAGATAGACGACGACGAAGGCGAAAAAAGAGGATAAAGATGCGAGCAAAAGGCCTGCTCCCGCCTGCCGAAGAATCTCAAAAGCAAGCTTCAGCCAAGGATTAAGCCTAGACCTAGTCCACTTCTCCACTTCTCTACAGTAGACCACGTGCGTCCAAAAATGCGAGAGTAGTGTATTCCCAGCCCTGTTTTTCTTGACATCCCAGGGGTTTTTCCCGTGAAAGACAACTCAGGTGAGTACTGTCATGCCGCCTCCCTGGGCTATGGTCATGTGATAGTCTCCATTGGAAGGTTGCCAGCATGAGCAATCACTTTAGCTATTAGGCTTTTTCCAAAAATTTGGCACTGTAATTGCAGCGCAAGAAGAGCGACCCTTCAGTCGAGGAAACAGCCATGAAACAAAAAACTTTGCTTCTTTTTCAGCTATTCTTGGCGGTTTTCGCCGTTTACGCGGTGCTAAAATACAGTGGCAATCAGCGCTTGTATGTACCTCTGACCTGCCTTCTTACCATGTTTTTAGTGGGGAAAGTTGAAACTGCGGTTACCGAAAAAGACAAGAAAGAAGAGAAACGAAGGGCAAAAGCGGGCAAAGGAGCTGAAGAAAAAAGAACGTTCAAGCCTGTTGACTGCTTGTTAAAAAGCAAAAACGTGCTGCTCCTCACCGACGCAATTCATCACCTCTTGAACGATCTAGGCCTGAAAGTCTCCCGCTCTCCAGATCAGAGTGTCATTGACCGTCTGATCAGGGCATCTGATACGAGTCAGGTAACCTTTGGTCTGAAGGTTCTGAGTGATGTTGGAGAGCTCAGTGAGAACTGGGACAGTTGGGGTGAACTTTCGCAGTTTGATACTGGCAAGGGGGGAGAAAAGCGACTGCTTCTCATCGGTAGTAACAGCATCCATGATGAAGAAGACGGCAAGCCGCAGTTCAGTGACTTTTCAGCTAATGTTCAAAGCCTGCTCTCCTCCAAGAGTATCGTTGCTATGACCACCCTCACCTTCTATAAAATTTATCTTCTATGCCAAAAGAAAAGTGTGGATCCCTCAGCGATTTTAAATCTTATTCAACGCCACCCCGGCGGAGTCTTCAGGCTGGAGCAGTACATGAAGAGTTCCAGTCAAGCCGCTTGATCACCCCCGTCTGTACCACCTGCGTAGGAATATACAACCCTTCATTACGAGCTCTTCCTGAGAGCGAATCTCAACACTTCATCAATTCTCATTTAGCAGCCGCTAATTTAAAAAAGGTTAGAGAGGCCCTTTTTGTTTTTAAATTACAAATGTGAAATGAGAAATGTGCTTAATGTTTTTTATGGTATAGTTTGCAAGATTTTTGGAGCAATCAAGTTATAGCCAATTGGAGTTCTCGTGAAACTGCCAGCGCTGGATTGGATTATCATCCTGGTTTACTTGGCCGTCAGTCTGATTGTTGGCTTTTATTTCTCTAAAAGGGCCCTTCGCAGTGTAGACGATTATTTTGTTTCAGGCCGCGTCCTACCCTGGTGGCTGGCTGGCATGTCCATGATTGCCTCGGCATTTGCCATCGACACCCCTTTGGGCATTACCGGACTTATAGCTAAAGATGGCATCCCAGGGGTATGGTACGCTTGGTCTTTTGCTCTTGGTGGCGCTGGTGCGCTCGGCGCTTTTATCTTTGCTTCTCTGCTCAGGCGTTCGGAAATCATAACAACGGCCGAATTGATAGAGCTGCGTTATGACGGACCTTCTGCAGCTTTCTTGCGAGGCTTCAAAGGAGTCTACTTCGGCATATTTGCCAATGCCGTCACTTTGGGCTGGATAATTAAGGCAGTATGGATCATTAGCGCTGTTGTGGTCCCTGAAATAAATCGTCACCTGCTCATCGGAGCAATTTTATTGATCACTCTGGCCTACACTGCCGCATCAGGTCTCTGGGGCATCGCTGCTACAGATCTTATCCAGTTCTTGATCGGCTCCATAGGATCCATTACCCTCGCGGTCCTTGCCTGGAATCACATCGGCGGGATTGAGAACATCATTGCGGGTTTTGTCAGCAGGTATGGAGCTGATCCGGCTGCGGGACGGCTCAGTTTTTTCCCAACCATAGGCACACCGTTTTTTGTAACCTTCCTGGTATTCATCACGCTCAAATGGTGGGGAAATCCTCCCCCTGCCATCACCCAGAGAATTATATCTGCGAAAGACGAAAAGCACGCCTCCTTCGCCACCATGCTTTTTTCAGTGGTCGCTTTCGGCCTTAATTACTGGCCCATGATCTTGGTGGCAATGGTTTCCCTCGTTGTCTATCCCGACCTCAAGGTCCCAGAGGCAGGCTATGCCATGTTGATCATGAAGCTCCTTCCAACAGGATTCCTGGGACTTATGCTCGCCTCACTGATTGCAGCCTTTATGTCCACCGTGGACACCCATATAAACTACGGGGCCTCCTACATGGTAAACGACCTGTACCGCCGTTTCATCATGAAGCAGGCCTCAGAAAAGCATTATGTCCGCGCTTCTCAGATCAGCACAGTGCTCATGCTACTCCTTGCTGTTGGCATTGCCTACAGTCTCGATTCCGTGAGCGAAGCCTGGTACTACATATCCATGCTCACTGCAGGCTACGGCATTGTGATTGTTGTTCGCTGGTTTTGGTGGCGGGTAAACGCCTGGGCGGAGATTGCGGCCCTGGCAAGTTCAGGGATCGGCAGCACTCTGCTGTCTCCGAAATTCGGAAAAGCTGCGGGATACTGGGACCACATTCCGCAATTGGACTGGCAATACAGATTCTTAATCGTGGTCGCTTTCTGTACCATTACCTGGATTACAGTCTGCCTCCTCACCAAACCGACCCCTGAGGAACACTTGAAGAAATTTTGCGCTAAAGTAAAACCTTTTCCTACCCTTTGGGGACCTGTTTTTGAAAAATACCCCGAGTTAGAGTGGAATCCACATTTCACCAGATCATGTATCAATTGGGCCCTCGGCGCTGCCACTGTTTACTGCTTTTGTTTTGGTATAGGTCACCTCATGTTCCTGAATTTCGCCTATGGCTTTATCCTGCTGGCCCTAGCCGCTGTTATGGCAATAATCATATATATTGTTTGGAGAAGTTAGCCCGGATATTTCATGAATTTCTTAGCGAGCGGTCTTCATTTGTGGCGTACGAAAAATATGTAAATATTCACTGCAGCTATTGCGATGAAGCCACCGCAGAAGATCAGCAGTTTTTCAGCCTCGAAGTCCAAGGCATCAGTGCCTTCGACTGTGTGTTGAAAAAGCACGAGAAAAGCTGGTGCTGAGAGAAGCATAACCAGTGCTTTTTCCATCCCACGAATGATGAAGATAATGGAGCAGATCACCATAAAACCGATGAAATAAGGATCTTTCAGTACCTCCAGCATGTCAATGCTTGTGAGGATCTCATTAAGCCTCAAAAAATCCAGATCCTTTATTGCTGATATGATATCTGACAACATGAGTGTCGCACTCCCTTGCTCTTCTCTTCCAACGGCCGAGAATCACGTCGGGATAAAAAGGTGATTCTCCGAATTATTATACAGTAATTATGTAGCAACTCCTATGCCAATTAGCTCACATATCTATACTTCTTCCATGATAAACCTCACCCCGTTTCGTTCCCACTAATCTCTACGATTGCATAAACAAAATCGAATTGACAGTTTGATTTCGCTGACGAGTCACCGTGACAACAAGTCCTCCGAGTTCCGAACATATAGTTAAAAAAATAATTAAGTTCTTGCTAGTATTATTAATTAATCTATTATTTTATGGAGATAATAGATGGGAGAATTTCATCCGATATCTGCGGCGCAGTGAGAAGGTGGGCGGTTAACGACCGTGGTTAATCTTAATTGTTTGGATATAGATATAAGTTGAAATAATCACAGTAAATTACACCTTACGAATGGCAGCAACACTTGCAAGCACAGGGGGGGAGCTCTTTGGTAGACTGGCCTAGCTTGAGGTATCTTCGCATTCGGAAGTTCGGTAGGTTCTCATCCGCGCTACATCGAAGGCATAATCATAAATGTGGAGGCCTTTGGAGGCGACGACCATCTCCCCATCCCCCACACCGATCTCGCTCGCCATGTATTCTTTGAGCAGTTGAACCCCGCCAAGGTTGGCAGGGTAACCGTTCCAAGCATCCCAGGAGCGAAAATAAACAAAGAAGTGAAGCCGGTCATCCTGAATGCGGGTATCTATATGACGCAAGCAGGGAGGATCCTCCAAATTCAAGTCGGTGGGCATTCCCACGGTCATAACCATCTGATTATTGCGAAACCCATGGCTCTTATAGGTATCGATCACTGTCTGGATCTGATCAATCCCTGCCCCTCCAGCCAACCGTTCACCATAGGTGTAGTCCTCATCGGGCTCTTTATGAGGTGTCATGAGATATGGCAGGTAGTCGTCAAGGTAGTCTTCTGCCACCGGGTTGGGAATACCCAGATGGGCCGGGATATCCGGTAGAAGCGGCCTCACTCCGGGATGTTTAATGTGAACCGTTACATAGTCCAGCTCCATTCGCTTTTGTCCAGCATAGGAGCCGCGATCAATTACGAATTCCCGACCGTGATCAAGCAGATTCCAGATAATCTGAAACCAGGAATCGGGAAGCGTGGTTGCCTCAATGAAAACAGGCCTCAGAGTAACCTTCGCCATTGCTTTCCCCCTCCTTACCTGTGGCACCGAAATTCTTTACTGGCATCTCAATTGCCGTGAACCGTACTGCACCATGATTGCATAGAACTACAGTTCGAGTTGAAGCTCCTGCAGTCCGCCGGAGGCGGACTGCGGGAAATGCGCTTGCCCTGCTGAATTTCCCGAAGGGAACCCCCTATGCGGCAGGGCGAGCTGGAGCATTTTCAGGCACGGACCCTGTAATCCCTGGTAATTTGCTGAAACAG
>PPDG01000280.1 GCA_002899795.1 Desulfobacteraceae bacterium
CAAGCGCATGCTCCTAAAAACAAACGCGCCTGAACCTGTTGGTCCAGTCGCGTTTCTTTCTGGTGCGCCCGGCAGGATTCGAACCTGCGACCTACGGATTCGTAGTCCGGCGCTCTATCCAGGCTGAGCTACGGGCGCCCTAGCATAAATCGACAATATCGCGCAGATCGATTTTCTACCACGCCGACACCGTCCTGTCAATTTGTAACAGTATCAAGCTTGGATTGTCAGTTGTCCGTAGTCCGTCGCTGGTGTAATAGCAAGATATCTCGCTACCCATTATGCCAACAATCCCGTTGGATAAAAGATGAGATTAAATGTGGGTGCAACGGACAACCGACCACTGACAACGGACGATTCGCATTTGAACAGAAGATGCCTCTCCGACCAAGAGCTGTGAACAGGAATAGAGCTTACGAATCGGACACTTTGGGAAAGGACCAACTGCGGAGGCTTTCCAGAAAGTCGTAATTGGTAAGATCATGCTGAATGGGAGTGATGGAAATGCAGTCATTCGCCAGGGCACTGGCATCGGTGTCGCCATCTTCCTCAAGCGGCGGATTGCTGCCACACTGCCAGTAGTAAACATTCTCCCGAGGATCGATCCTGCGGTCGAATTTTTCCACAAAGCGAGTGACACCCTGACGGGTGACCCGAACGCCTCGTATCTTACTCTCAGAAATGGCCGGCACATTGACGTTCAAAGAGGTGTACGGGGGAAGACCATGCTCCCTTACTTGTCGTACCAGCAAACGGGTAAATCGAGCTGCAGGTCGGAAGTCAGGATCACGAAAGGTGTTGATGGAAACCGCTATGGCAGGGACTCCCAGTATAGTACCCTCGGTGGCCGCAGATACGGTACCTGAGTAGATCACATTGATGCCGACGTTAGCGCCCAAATTAATTCCGGATACCACCAAGTCCGGCGGCGGCTTCATGAGTTCGTTTATAGCCAGTTTGACACAGTCCGCTGGGGTGCCTTTTACAGCATAGCCGAAAAAAGTCTCGTTCCGGTTTATAGACTTCACCCGCAAAGGATCGGTAAGGGTGATGGCATGTCCCACGGCACTTTGCTCGGTTTCGGGAGCCACCACTACCACATCATGGTCCTTGCTGAGTTGTTCGTGAAGGACCTCGATTCCTTTGGCGTAGATGCCATCGTCATTCGTAAGCAGTATCCTCATGGTCTGGACCGTGGCCCTGTATGGATTCGGGTTTCCTCTCTTTCAAAATCGCTTTGGCTGCTTTGCTACCGAGTTGCAGCGCCTTTCTGTTCAGTTCCTCGGTGCCTTTGGGAACGCGGGCCAGCACCGCCGCTTCCAAGGATTTCAATGATACCACCTTGGTCAAGGTTGCCAGGGCGGCCAAGGCGATTATGTTTGCTACCATCTCCCTGCCCAGCTCCTTGCGGGCGATCTCAGTGAAGGGGATACAAACGGCCTTGGTGGTGGGGGTTTGGGTCACGAAGGTAGAATCCACCACCAGAGTTCCCTCTGGCTTCAAGTCGAAGTAAAAGGAATCTGATGATTTCTGGTTCATGGCCAACAGCAGGTCCAACCTGGTGGCCATGGGGTAATCAATCTCTTCATCACTTATCACTACCTCAGCCTTGCTGGCTCCGCCCCGAGCCTCAGGTCCATACGACTGGGTCTGAGCAACGTATTTGCTTTCGTAGACGCCAGCAGCTTCAGCCAGGATAATCCCGGCCAGAATAAGACCCTGTCCCCCCGAACCACTCAAACAGATTTCGTAGCGTTTTCCCATCTTTCCTGCACCTCCGCAGATGGGCTGCACCACAAATGTCACAAAGTTTTTCTAAATTAAATATCTTCTTCGTGTGCTTTGTGATCTTTGTGGTTCAAATTTCTATTGCCTAATGCGAGCGAGGAAGATTCTCCGTGGCTTGTTCCCGCACCAGTGCATACTGCTCAGTGTAAATAGGTAGCTCTCTGTCCACCAACACGCCAATGGTGAACTTATCCCTGAGTTCCTCTTCACTCATGTCCGCCGATTTCTCGACGCGCACCGCATGTTCCTTTTGCCATTTCATCATGGCCACGGCATCTCCCATCCTGTTCCTGCGGCCATATTGGGTATGACAATGGGTTATCACTTCCACCACTCCAAAGCCCCTCTTGACGAAAGCCTTTTCAATAAGCTTATCCAGCAACCGGGCATGGTAGACCGTCCCCCGGCCCACAAAAACGGCCCCGGCGGTCACGGCAAGTTCGGCGATGTTGAAGGCGTGCTCGATGTTGCGGTACGGCGCGGTAGAGGCCTTCATGCCGTATGGGGTGGTAGGTGAATACTGTCCACCTGTCATCCCGTAAATGTTGTTGTTGATTATGATGGCGGTAAGGTTGATGTTGCGCCGCGCCGCGTGGATGAAGTGGTTGCCGCCGATTGCGGTGGCATCGCCATCGCCCATCACCACTATGACCTTGAGCTCTGGCTTGGCAAGCTTTACCCCGGTGGCGAAGGTAAGGGCTCGCCCGTGGGTAGTATGAAGGGTGTTGAAATCCACATATACAGGGAGCCGACCGGAACAGCCGATACCTGAAACCATAACGATGTCATCCTTCCGGTAAGCAAGCCGGTCTATGGCTCGAATCATGGCTCCAAGAACAATACCATTGCCGCAGCCGGGGCACCAGACATGCGGAAATTTTTTGTCGTGACGCAGATACTTATGCACAAGTTTGGTAATCTCTGCCATGGCAGTCTATTCCTTTATGCTTCCTTTATGAGCCAGTCGTAAATTTCCTGAGGAGTGATCATGCAGCCGTCTATGCGATTGAGGGTCGCCACCTGACTCATCCCCTCGTTGACACGCTTGACCTCACGGGAAATCTGTCCCATGTTCATTTCCGGCACCAAGACCACCCTGGCGTCACGGATAGTCGCCATCACATCTCTCCGTGGAAATGGATAGAGAGTCACCAGATGGAGCAGTCCTGCCTTGACCCCCTTGTCCCTAGCGTCCAGAACCGCTCTCCGAGCAGAGCGTGCCACCGAACCGTAGGCTATTACAATAAGCTCGGCGTCTTCAGTCATAAAATGGTTCACAATCTGAATATCGTGGAAGCTTTGGTTGATCTTCCTAAAAAGCCGCCTCATAAAAGGCTCAATCTCATCGGTTCGCGCAGTAGGAAAGCCCCGGATATCGTGAATCAACCCGGTGACGTGGTAGCGATAACCATCGCCGAAGATCCCCATGGCGGGCACTCCGCTACTGGTATCCTCATAGGGGATGTACCATTCCGGGGGCATACTTGGCCTAATCCGGTCCAGCACTTCGATCTCATCTGGGTCGGGCAGCACCACCGTCTCCCTCGTGTGGGCTACAACCTCATCAGAGAGGACAATTACTGGTGTCCGGTAGCGCTCTGAAAAATTGAAGGCCTTGACCGTTATGTCAAATGAATCGCGCACAGTCGAGGGGGCAAGAACAATGATGGGATGGTCTCCATGGGTCCCCCAGCGGGCCTGCATGACGTCTCCCTGGGAGGGATTGGTGGGAAGACCGGTGGAAGGTCCACCTCGCATCACATTGACAATTACGCAGGGCACCTCTGCCACACAAGCGAAACCGAGATTTTCTTGCATGAGGGAAAATCCGGGTCCACTGGTGGCAGTCATGGATTTAGCCCCCGCCAGACTGGCACCTATTACAGCTCCGAGGCTGGCAATTTCATCTTCCATCTGGATAAAGGTGCCTTCCACCTGCGGCAGCCGGTAGGCGAGAATCTCGCTGATCTCAGATGCAGGGGTTATGGGATAGCCCGCAAAGAAACTGCAACCGGCAGCCAGGGCTCCCTCGACAATGGCCTCATTTCCCTGTAGAAGGCGAGGTTTCTTTTTTCCTTTTCTTGCCATCAATTCGCCTTTGGCGAAGGCATAAGGCTCAGGGCCAAAACTGACTCTCTGTCCAATGTATTCCTTGTGCCTTGCGCCTTGCGCCGTATCGCTTCTAGATTCTGGATTCTGACTCCTTATTACCTGCTGCTTACTGCTTACCAAACTAGGCTTCACAGACCTCTTCTGCTTTCTTCTCTTCAACGCGGACAGCGAAGTCGGGACAGCGTATCTCACACCAAGCGCAGCCTATGCAGCGTTCC
The DNA here is from genome assembly GCA_002899795.1 of Desulfobacteraceae bacterium. GTDB lineage: Bacteria > Desulfobacterota > Syntrophobacteria > BM002 > BM002 > BM002. Next base: position 4,119 of record PPDG01000280.1, read on the forward strand.
GGTTTGGAAATCTCCGGCTCCCCTTTTTCATTCATTGCCAGCACCTCTTCAGGGCAAAACGCCGCACAGATACCACACCCTTTGCACCAGTCCCGATAGAACTCCACCTCAAACCGCTTTTTTGGGGCTTTGGTCTTGGCTTTCTTGCTCTTGACCTCTGCCTTCTTAGCCACTTTGCCTTTCACGGTCTTTGCTTGCTTCGTTTTTGTTTGGCGTTTCGCTGTCATTCCAACTCCAGTTACTGTCTCAATAATGGTACTTGAGAATACACAATTCGAGATGGTTTTTCAAACGGTTTCCAGATCCGGGTCACCGGAAAACCATTGACCATAGTGACCCTGTATTATAACATGACTTGTGATAATTAGCTCAAGATTCCGGAAGCATTCAGCTCTCAGCAAAGATATATTTTTTATACTCTGTGCACCTATCATGCCACCGGATCCTCTGGCAAACTTCATTATCTGCGAATCTCTTCTCCAGACCTTTAGGAACGCTCGCTCACTGTAAGACGCCTTAGACATTTATTGCCGAGGAGTTACGATGAGAGAAATCCATATCAATCAAATTACTACAGCAGTGCGAGACCTCTGCATCAAAGCCAACACTCATTTGGGAGAAGATGTCCTGCAAGCCTTCGCTAAGGCCATTGATCAGGAGGTCTCACCCACTGGCAAGGACATCCTGGAAAAACTCGTGGAAAATGCCCGCATTGCCCGTGAGGAAGGAATCCCCATCTGCCAGGATACCGGCTTTGCCGTCGTTTTTGTGGAAGTCGGGCAGGAAGTGCGCCTGGTTGGAGGTGATCTCAAAGAGGCTATCAATCAAGGAGTACGGCAGGGTTATGAGGAAGGATATCTTCGCAAGAGCGTCTGTCATCCCTTTACCCGCAAAAACACCGGCGACAATACACCTACGGTCATTCACGTGGACATCGTTCCAGGTGACAAGGTACAGTTGATAGTCGCTCCCAAAGGAGGCGGCAGTGAAAACATGAGTCGGGTCACCATGTTGACGCCGGCTGTAGGTATCCAGGGCGTTAAGGACTTCGTGGTCCAAAGGGTAAAGGAGTCTGGTGCTAACCCCTGTCCTCCCACCATTGTGGGAGTGGGAATCGGCGGTACTTTTGAAACCACGGCACTGCTGGCCAAGAAAGCTTTACTCCGTCCCATAGGAAGCCAGAATCCCGACCCCGAACTCGCAGCCTTGGAGCAAGAATTGTACGAAGAAATAAACGCGCTGGGAATCGGGCCCCAGGGCCTTGGCGGCAGAATCACCTCTCTGGCGGTACATGTAAATATGATGGCGTCTCACATCGCCAGTCTGCCGGTCGCAGTCAACATCCAGTGCCACGCCGCACGACACAAGGAGATGG
>PPDG01000384.1 GCA_002899795.1 Desulfobacteraceae bacterium
ACCAGGATAACCCCCAGTTTTACAATCAATATGGCAAATCCGATAATCCAGTCCATGATACCTACCAATGGAAATGAGCTAAAATGTACTAAAATGTACTAAAATCTGAAGTCAAAGAATCCAGTAGCCAGTAGTCAGTAGCCAGTAGTTGATAGTAACTCAATTCTGATGGCTTTCTCTTAAATGCTGAGCTTTGATTTCCGACCTCTGACTTCTGACCTCCGACCTCTAATCCCAGTTTCGTCTCACAGTGCTTAGTGCCTAGTTCCTAGTGCCCACTGCCTGCCGCTAGCTGCCCGCTGCCTACTGTTTTGGACCCCCCACGTAATCAAGAACTTACTTTTTTCACATCTTCATATGAAACATACTTTGGCAAACTCTCAATCCTCTGCCACTCCAGCAGTCGATGTCGTGGCATGACTATGATCCCAGAAGCAATGTTTTCCTTGACAGAGACACTCACTTCCAAAGCGCCCCTATCCAATAGTATTGCCACCTTGTCACTGTCAGACAGGTCCAGTCTGGCAGCGTCATCAGCATGCATCAAAACAGCTGGTTCTTTTTCCAGCTTCCTCAGTGGTGGCGAGTACTGTGAGAGTTCTTCGGTGCCGAAGGTCCTGCTAGCCAGAATGAGTTCCAAGTGATCATCTGGACTTTGATCTTTTTCCATCTCACTGAGCCAGTCCAACGCAAAACGAGGGGATGGCTCCTCAGCGGAACTCATTCTGATCCCGTCATCAGGAAGTTCATCGATTGCCGGGATATCGGCAAATGCTGGGTCCAACTCTGACAGCCACTTTAGTACGCTTGACCGAGTAGCATCTTCGTCCGGCTGCAGTTCTCCGTGGACAAGTTCTGCCAGAACCTGCCACCCGGCACGGGGCTCCCCTCCCGGAATTTCACTTCCGTAGATCCGCGGTGGATGGTTGCCGCCGCTGACCTGGGCTATGGGTGTTCCACCCAGATACGCCCGAGGCGTAGCTTGAACTCTTCCTTCCTGGTTGATGAAAACACCGCCAGCCTCGCACAGAGTTGAGGTGGGCAGGAAGATGTGCGCCCTCTGTTCGGTGCTGGAATTGAGATAGTCCAGTACAACGAGCAATTCCAGCTTTGCTAAGGCGAGCTCCATTCTTTGGCGGTCGTGGAAATGCAAGAGAGGGTCGTTTTCAACCAGGACCAAGCCTTTGATGGTCCCGTTTTCTATGCCCTCGAGAATCTCAGTGAAAGATCCATCTTCACCTGCTAGCAATGAAGCACTGAATGAATTAGCCCCGGGCATCAGGTAGAAAAGACCTGCCTGCCTATTGGTGGCTTGCAATAGCAAGGCTTGGTCCGCCGCCAGCGCAGGAGTGGTCTGACGCACCGTCTCAGTACCACATACGATTATCGGCCGCGCACTCTCTTTGAACTCCTGCGCCACCTTTGAGATCTGATCTTGTAGTGAAGGAGCGACAGTCTCCAGTTTTGGAATCTCCTGGTAAAATTCAATGCCTGACTGTTCAAGATCTGTCGCCGCTCCCAAGTCGACAACCGCCTTGACCAGAAGACTTGCGCACAGGTTCACCTCATTCGGAGTCACTTGCAGATGATGGAATTCAAACGGTAAAGATACCGGTCGAGGATCGATGACAGCAATCTTGCCACCGCTTCGCTGGGCTTGTCTCATTGCCAAAGCCAGCATGGGAGCTTCGTTGATGGGATCGGCTCCGACCACCAAGATGGAATCCGCACTTTCCAACTCACGCAGAGAGACCGCCAAATCTGATTCCAGCCTGGAGGATGCCGATTTCACTTTCTGCGCCATGGCCCCATCCACAAAGTAAGACGGACCTTGCCAGCCCTTTTTTTGGCATATCCTTTTGAGCATGGCTTGAGTTTCGAGACTGGAACGTTCCGAACTCACACAGGCAACAGCACCAGGCCCCGTGTTTTTGATAAGTTCTCCCAGCTTTTCTCTAGCTTCGCGGATAGCCTGGTCGTAAGGAACCTCTTTGCCGCCAACAAGAGCTTGTCTCGGTCTACCCTCATTGCTGGCATAGAAGAAACCGTAGCGTCCCCTATCACAAATGAAGTACCCGTTTACGGCCTCACTGTATCGTGCTTCCTGTCGGACCACCTCCCGGTAGCGACCGCTTGCTACGGTATGGCATCCCAGAGAGCAATGAATGCAAAGAGAAGGAATTCGCTGGTAATCCCAACGCCTGCCAAAAAAACGAGATGGTTTGTCGGTGTAAACCCCAGTGGGGCAGATGTCGCTGAGATTCCCTGTAAAAGGGCTTTCCAGAGTGCCATCCTGGTAGCGGCCGAAAAAGGTGCGGTTGCCAAGCTGCATCACACCCAGGTCGCGGTAGCCGGTAAATTCTTGATAGAATCGCGCACACCGGTAACAGTGAATACAACGATTCATTTCGTGCTGGACCAGAGGGCCCAGGTTCTGATCCCGATAGGTCCGCTTCATCCCGAGATATCTTCTGATCCCGTGCCCGCCCGAAACCGTCATGTCTTGGAGCAGGCAGTGGCCCCCTTCATCGCATACCGGGCAATCATGGGGGTGGTTAAGCATGAGCCATTCAATCACGTATTGACGAAAATCCACTGCCTCTTCGTCGGTGGTCGATACCACCATGCCATCCTTAGCATCGATCATGCAGCTCATCTGCACGCCCTTGAAGGGGCCTTCCAAAAACTTCACGGCGCAGACCCGGCAGGCGCCCACAGATCCCAGGGCGGGATGGTAACAGAAGCGCGGAATCATGATGCCCAGCCTTTCCGCGGCCTCAATCACCTTTGTTCCCGCTGGAACTTCTATTTCCCGATCATCTATGACGAGTTTAGGCATGTGTCACGCAGGCGATTCACTTATGCAATCATGTAGGAGCAACATTTGGTTGCGATTCGAGAGTGAATTAGTATCCAGATCTATTAGATCGCGACCTGGAGGTCGCTCCCACAGACAAATATTTTATGATGGCCTATTGGCGGGCACAGAGGCCCGCCCCACTGGGTCCATTTTGATTACATGGTCAACAAATTTTAGACACTTTAGACACTTTAGGCATTTTAGACATTGAAGGTTTACTTAAAAGGACACCTTTTTTGCGCAATATGCTCCCTGACCTCATCTTCAAAATAGGTAATGAGGCTCTCCACCGGTGATGTGGCTCCAGGAGCAAAGGCACAGTAAGAACTCCATAAGTGCTTGCTCATCTGCTTAAGCATGGGGATGAACTCTTCCCTCCCCTCTCCTTCCTCCAACCGCAGTAGCAGGTCGCGAATGTATGGCAATCCTTCCCGGCAAGGCGTACACCAGCCACAGGATTCTCTGGCAAAGAACTCCGTTAAGTTCAGAGTGGCCCCGACAAGGCACGTTTTTTGGTCAAAGACCATGATTGCGCCGGTTCCTAGCCTGTGTCCAACTTCCCGCATCGGATCAAAATCCATTTCAATGTCATAGAATTCTTTTGGCAAGTAACGGGTGGAAGCTCCACCCGGCAAACAAGCCTTGTACTCAGAACCAGCCGGCATGCCGCCGGCATGAACTTCAATGATTTCACTCAGCCGCACTCCCATTGGCAGTTCGAAGCAACCCGGCTTATTGACCCTCCCGCTTACACAGAATAGCTTGGTCCCGGCACCGGTCTCAGTCTTTGCCAGGTTCTTGTACCACTCAACTCCGTTTCTGATGATGTGCGGTATGTTTGCCAGGGTTTCCACATTCTGAAGTACGGTGGGCATTCCCCAAAGACCCTTTTCCGTAGGATAAGGAGGTGGTTGCTGCGGGTTGGGCCTTTTGCCCATCAGAGCGTTTAGTTGTGCTGTAACCTCGCCGCAGATGTACCGACCCCCACTGCGGTGAACAACAATCTCCATGCTGTGGTCGCTTCCCAGGATTTTCTTTCCCAGAAAGCCTGCCTCTTTGGCTACCTTGATCTCCCTTTCGAGAATTCTTGCCGCACTCTCGTATTCAGGTCGAATGAAAATAATGCCTTTTTCCGCTCTTGCCCCGTAGCCGTCAATGATCATGCCCTCAATAAGCATGTGAGGATCCGCATGGATTAAGACCCGATCTTTGAATGTTCCTGGCTCCATCTCATCGGCGTTGCACACGAGGTATCTCGGAAAAGGTGCATCCTCCGCCACCGTCCTCAGCTTCATGCCCGCTGGAAAGGCGGCTCCGCCTCGGCCCAAAAGTACGGCATCAATGAGGACTTTCTGCAAGTCTTTGTATGAGTAATTGTGCAGAACATCTTCCAATGCCTGGTAACCGCCGCTCTGCTGGTATTCTTCCAGCGTGGCAATCCTGTCTGGTTTGCGATTTTGCAAAAGTACCTGGGGGTAAGTCATGAGAGATGCCTAAAATTAATCCGCAGCAAAGCGCATAGCTCATAGCGCCGATGGCTCAAGGCGCAGGGCACAAGGCGCAAGGGTAAGGTTATCTGTCTTCTGACCTCTGACTTCTGACCTCCGACCTCTAATCTCCGTCTCGCCGCTAAGTCTCCTCTCTTAACTTAGCCAGGATCTCCTCCACCTTCTCTGGAGTCAGTGGTCCATATACCTCTTTATTGATCAGAATAGCTGGTGATCTATCGCAGTAACCAATGCAGCAAACCGGCAGGAGGGTGAATAACCCATCCGAAGTGGTTTCTCCCATCTCAACTCCAAGCTTGTTGCACAGGTGATCTCGGATTGATTCATAACCATCCATCCAGCAGACGACACTGTCGCACACGTGGATCACATACTTTCCAACGGGCTCACGGTAAATAAAGGTGTAGAAAGTAGCCAGTTCTTCCACCTCCAGGGGGGACATATTCAGAAGTTTGGCAACCTCCTCAACAGCCTCATCACTCAAATAGCCAAACTGATCCTGAATAGCGAACATGATATCCACTACCAGCTCCCGGGGATGGTCAACACTGGCGATGTGTTCCGTTAGCGATGTTTTAAGTTCGTTGGGCAACATTGGGCCTACTAGAATTGTCAGTGGGTGATGCCCACCCTACGGTTATTGGAATGCCTAAAATGTTCTAAAGTGCCTAAAATGTCTAATCAAAGAACACAGTAGTCAGGAGTTAGGTGTCAGGTGTCAGCAGTAAACGGCAAATCGTTATCGAGAATCTAATATCTCAAATTCCTTAATTCCCAAATTCGAAATTCGAAATTCGCAATTACTTCCCTATTCTCCATGCCCTACTTGTCCTGCCTGTCCCGAGCGTAGTCTCGGGGAGCCTGTCGAAGGATGCCCTATGCCTACTTTAGACACTTTAGACATTTTAGGCACTTTAGGCATTCGCAGTTATCTATCTATATCCGGCAGAATATAGTCGACAGAGCCAATAATGGCGATCAGGTCTGCAATGGTTTCGCCCACGGCCATCATTTGTATTACCTGCACATTGGCAAATCCTGACGACCGTATTCTGGTGCGATATGAGTACCCGAGTCCGTCGCTCACCACATAGTAGCCCTGCTCCCCCCGGGGTATTTCGCA
>PPDG01000235.1 GCA_002899795.1 Desulfobacteraceae bacterium
TAATTCTCTAATTCCCAAATCCGCAATCCTAAATCTACAATCTACAATCTAAAATCTTCCTCTACCTATTACAACAAATGACAGCGAAGCGTCTTGACCTAATGACGGCGCAGCAACATGACGCGAAGCTCGATGAGAGCTGAGCACTGCTGCCCTCTGACTTCTGACCTCTGTCCTCCTTGGCGCGCAGAAGCTTTAGCGAAGGCGGGTGTCGTCTGTCCTCTTCCCTCTGCCTCCTTCTGGGACGAATCTTGCATAAATTTAACGAAAAAGTGGTGTCCTATCTCGCAGGATGGAAAGAGATCATGGCCGGGCAGCTTTATAGGGTGGTTTTTGAAGGAGAGATCCTCGAGGGGAGTCAAGTTCAAGAGGTGAAAAGAGCTTTGGCTAAGCTATACAATAAAACAGAGGATCAAGTGGAGCATTATTTTTCCGGCAAGCGGCTCACGGTAAAGAAGGATGCGGATTATGAGACAGCCATGAAGTACGTGAAGGCCTTTGAGCGAGCAGGAGCCGTATGTAGAGTGGAGGAACTTGAGACTCATGCCGGCCTGGAACAGTCCCTGGTGCTCGAAAAGGGGACAGAAAAACCCAGCCAGCAGGACGACGGTATGGTCTGTCCTAAATGCCAGTTTGCACAGGCGCCCGGAGAAGAATGCGTGCGCTGCGGTATCATCATAAGTAAGTATTCTGAAAGATTTGATGCACCAGAGAGTATAGGAAGAAAGGAAGCTATTGGGGTAGAGCCAGAACGAGGGAGCTTTAAATTACTGACAATCTCTGTCGCCTTGCTTGTGGTTTTCCTTGTTATTGGTTTCTATTATTTCTCTGGTACGCCACGATATTCACTCTATAAAGTAGGTCGGGCCGTCAAAAACCATGACAGCGGTGAGTTCCATAAATATGTCGATGTCGATAGAATCGTAGATCATGTTGCAAAGTATGCTATCCAACAAGTTGTCGCAGAAATGGAAAATAATCAGCCAATAGATGATTGGGGAAGAGGTGGTCAAGAATTTGACAAGGAGCTAGCTACGATGATGTTGTCTAATATGTTGGAAGCTCTGAAGCCGCAAATTAGACAAAAAATCACAGAGTTCATTGAAGACACGGACGATGATAGGGAGGGTTCCCCTTTGGTTGGGGCCACTTTAGCTGACATACAAACAGAAGGCAGCACTTCGATGGTGACACTCGAAAACGAAAAGACAGGGGATAAAATCCAGTTCAAAATGGCAAAGTCGCCAGATAGGTACTGGAAGATCGTTGAAATAGATCTTGAGAGTTTCGAGAGGCTTTCTCAGAGTTGAAAGAAGAAATCAGGAGTCAGGAGCCAGTAGCCAGAATCCAGTAGAAAAAAATGAACCTCCAAGACACGAAGACACAAAGAAAAACAAATAGTGGTGACAAGAGCTCAGCTGAGCAAGTTCGAAGAATGATGTGATGTTTTTTGCTTATTTAATCTTGGTGGCTTGGTGCCTTTGTGGTGAGAAAAAAAATGAACCACCAAACTCCGAGGAGTCAGAATTCAGGAGAAACTATGGGCTTTTGACCAGTTCCTTGCTGTAGAGAAACGCGCCATCCCGCTCGATCCAACCATCACCCTGCCGTTCCAAAATCCAGCCGCTCTCCTTCTTGCCGCCGAAAGGAAGACGGAGTGGGGTGAAGGTGAAATCAGGGTTGTCATGAACCATGCCGAAGTGTTCCTGGAAAGCTCTCTCTGTCTCCCCGTCGGCTGAACCAAAGAAAGCCAGAAGAAAACCGTATTTGGTCTGAGTCAACTCCTGCACTAAGAGTTCATGGTCATCGAATGGTTTGAGGACAAGAAAGGGACCGAAGAGTTCCAGGTCTGGAATTTCCCCTCCTTCCATTTCGAGAACCAGGGGGAGCACCCTCTCGCCTTCAATAGCGCCTGCAAGCTTACGAGCCCCTGAGCACTTATCCAGAGCCCTCTCAAGAATCAATCGGGTCCGTTCCACCCGAATGGGCCCAATGTCAGTCTCCGGATTGAAAGGATCTCCTACCGTTAAATTTCCAGTGAACTCCAGAATCTGCTCGCGTACCTCTTCGTAGAGATCCCTGTGAATCAGTACTTTTTTCAGGGTGGTGCAGTATTGGCCGCCGTTGATAAATGCCCGGCGCGCAATAAACCGGCTTGCAGCCTGCGCGTCCGCATCCTCAAACACCACAGCTGCAGGCATACCGCCCGGGCCGGCAAAAAAAAGCTTGTCAAAGGCGCTATGTTGACTGCGGTATGCCTCCCCCACCGCCGAGGCACCGGAAATGAAAAGAACCCTGACCGCCTTATCCTCCACGCACCCTCGGCCAAACCCCCTGTTATCTTGATCCATTACCGGTTCAAAGGTTGCAAAAGGCTTGCTCATCGCGGCGATCAGAGCAGCCGTGCGAGGCGTCTGCGAGGAGAAACTGAAGCGCAGTCGATTCCCTGTGAGCAGTGCCGAACCGCCGAGACGGGCCAGCATTACACTGGGAGCATCGTAGGGGAAAATCGCCGCAACGGTACCGTAGGGTTGACCATTTTCCAACCACTCGATCTCTTTCTCCATTGTTTGCAAATACTCAACCGCCAATTCCACTTCCACAGCGGTGATTTTTACCGGAAAGCCGGCGTCCAGTGCCGCGGCTTCCTGAAGCTCTGAGGTTTGGCTCTCAAGTGCACTTGCAAGGTCCTGTATTTCCTCTAGTCGCCTCGTATAATCTACGTTTGACACAGCTATTCTCCTCCTTGGAAGTCCTTCACTGATACAATTTACTCGGATTTTATCAAAAGGCAACCATTTCCATTTTGTGGAAACGGCTAAACCTATGACCGGGAGAAAATGATACGACTAATACCGTTCACTAGATTGGATAAAGAACCTGCGCTATACTGTTTTACCGTAATGGCGAAGAATCCCACAAGAAAGACCCTGATATGAGTGCTGCTCAAAAGTTTATACCGGTATGGAAGGACGAATATAAGATTCACTCATATCAGGTGGATGCTAGCAACAATGCGACCTTGGTCGTTTTGTGTCAGCTCATGCAAGAGTCAGCATGGAATCATGCTGAACATCTCCAACTTGGTTTTTCGCATTTGAACAGAAAAAACTTTATCTGGGTGCTCTGCCGACAATTGGTCAAGATGTATTCTTTTCCCAAATGGGGGGATATGATCCAGGTTCATACGTGGCCGACGGCAAAAGACAAACTCTTTTGTTATCGTGACTTCAGAATCTCAGACAGTGCTGGCTCTGTCATCGGTGAAGCAACCACTACCTGGTTTGTCATCGATCTCGCTTCCAGAAAACCGCAAAGAACAGATTCGTACTTCCACGTAGACCTGCCGGATGATGTTGAGCGTGTGTTCCCAGGCAAGTTACATAAGCTACACCCTGTGAGTTCAACAGCTAACACAAGATTGGTTCAGGTTACCTACGGGGATCTGGATAGAAATGAGCATGTAAATAATGTGAGATACATAGATTGGATTCTCAATGGTCTCCCGCTTGATTATCTGAAAACACATGAGTTGAAAGAGATGGAAGTCAATTATCTCTCCGAAGCCTCTTATGATGATGAAATTCTGGTTAGTTCCGAAAAGAAGGAAGCATCTCATTTTTTCCACAGCGTGATTCGGAATAGAGATAACACTGAGCTTTGCAGGGCTCGAACAGCGTGGGAGAGCAAGAGCAAATGATCAACTGAAGTGTATGCTGTCCCAGGTGTTGGAAATCAAGCAGTACAGGATCACCTTGAAGATATCCGGGCTAGGTCTACACCACCGAATAAAAATGGACTCATGATCATATACGACCAAGAAGAAAAAATGACCTTATATGAGTTTGGTATTGAAATTCCTGTCTCTGACAGCAGGGTGAGCAAAACTTTTGAGAAGTTGAGATCTCACAGAATACTGGGAGAAAGGATACGCGACTGGCACATCAATAAGGTAGAAGAGAAAATTTCAAGAACAGACCTACTCCGGGTGCATTCGAAAGGATTTGTCAAAACCCTCTATTCTGACCAGCTCGAGGCTGAAATAATCAGGGCCTACGAACTCATCGACAGCAAAGGGCGATATCACCGTTATGATCCTGCTAAAGCGAGTATGCCCCTGCCCGATCTGTTTGAACGCATCCTGAATAAGGTTTCCGGAACGGTGCAGTGCTGCAGGGTGGCTCTGGAAAATGGTTTTTGCTTTTACTTTGGGGGAGGAATGCACCACGCCCAAAAAGACTACGGCAATGGTTTTTGTCTTCTGAACGATATTGCCATCGCCATTCGCAAACTCCAGGCTGAAAAGGTCATCAAGCAGGCCTGGATCATAGATGTTGACGCCCATAAAGGAGATGGCACTGCTGCCCTAACAGAAGGAGACGACTCAGTAACAACCCTCAGCATTCACATGGCAGAAGGCTGGCCTCTCGACGAAGAAAAATATGACAGCGGGCAAAAATTGAATCCCTCTTTTATTCCCAGCGACATAGATATACCCATTGCCGCAGGGGAAGAGCACCTCTATGTAACAAGACTGAAAGAAGGGCTGAGAATGTTAGACTCCCAGCCAACTGCTGATATAGCCGTTGTCGTTGCCGGTGCAGATCCCTACGAAAAGGATGAACTCCCTTCGGCAAAACTCTTGCAACTATCCTTGGAGCAATTGCAAGAGCGAGATCTACTCATTTACGATTTTCTGCAGAATAAGTCCATCCCCGGCGCTTATCTCATGGCTGGCGGCTATGGTGATAGCGCCTGGGAGGTTTACGCACAGTTTTTGGAATGGGCCTTGCTTGATAATCTGGAGTGAAGGTGGGAGCAGTTTCTATGTCAACGGAAGCGCAAAAGAAAGATGGTTTTATCGTGGGTATCATCTCGGACACGCACGGTCATTTACGACCTGAGGTGGCTGAAGCTTTCGCAGGTGTAGATCTGATCATTCATGCTGGTGACATCGGCAATAATGAGGTGCTCGAGGCATTGCGCTCCATAGCCCCTGTACATGCAGTGCGAGGTAACATGGACGGTGGCTGGGCCCATGATCTTCCTGTTACAGAGGTGGTCGAGGTCGGAGAGGTTTTGATTTATGTGCTGCATGACGCCTATCTCCTCAACCTGGATCCGGCTGCAGCCGGCTTTGTCGCTGTCATAAATGGTCATACTCATAGAGCCGCTGTCGAGAAGCGGAAAGGTGTGCTTTTCCTCAACCCGGGCAGTGCTAGCCCTTATAGCTCGTCAGGCACGGTTGCCCTTCTTCGTATCCGGGGAACCTCCCTTGTACCGGAAGTGGTGACTCTCTAGCGCGCAGGCTTTAGCGAAAAAACTAGGCCCAGAGGACCTGGTCTTACGTTGCCAGCAAAGGGGACCTGAGGAGTCTTTCCTTCGTACGGCAGTCAACTGAAGCGCTGGAGTCTATAAAATCCCAAACTCCAAGCACCAAATTACAAACAAATCTCAAA
>PPDG01000330.1 GCA_002899795.1 Desulfobacteraceae bacterium
AAGAGTCATTTGGCTTCGCCGTCAGTAGGGCTGCGCCCGTCATTAGGCCTTACGGCCGTCATTTGTGGTCATTCATAGTCACTCATCGTAGCGACATAATGACTTAATGACAGCGGAGCGTAATAACGGCGAAGCCAAATGACCGCGTAGCCTTGTGACAGCGAAGCGTTATGACGGCCACTTACAGTGGCCAAATGACTATGGGTGACAGCATTCTGCGCATAATGAAAGGATAAGTTGTGCCCGAGTTACCTGAGGTGGAAGTTATCCGCCGCGGCCTAAAGCCCCATTTAGTGGGCCGTACAATCAATCGCGTGGTGATCAGTAATCGCAGGCTGCGGCTTCCTGTACCCCGGGCCAAGCTGAACCTCTGGATACAAAGCGAGCGGGTGAAGTCTGTGGATCGCCGGGCCAAGTACCTGTTGGTAAGAATGCACAGCGGAGCCGTGATGGTGCTGCACCTAGGGATGACCGGCCGTCTGGCTTTCTTTGCCAACGGGACTCCCCGAGCCGCTCACGACCATCTTCGTTTTGAGTTGGACAGTGGATTGGAACTTCGCTTCAATGACGTTCGGAGATTCGGCTCAGTGCAGGTGCTTGGTCCAGAGGATGTTGAGGGGACGCGGATATTTGCTGATCTAGGCCCCGAGCCACTGGGGCCTGATTTGTCGAGCGACTATTTACTGGAGCGGGCCCGGAGCAAGGTCAGGCCTATAAAGAATTTCCTCATGGATGCGAGAGTGGTGGTAGGCATTGGAAATATCTATGCGAATGAAATCCTTTTCGCTGCTGGCATCAAGCCCACACGTGGTGTGGGGACTCTCGGAAAATCCGCATGGGAAAGGGTGATTCAGGCCAGTCGGCAGGTGCTGGAACGGGCCATTGCCTGTGGGGGTGCAACCATTTCGGATTATGTTAACAGTAGTGGCGAAACAGGCTATTTTCAGTGTGAGCTTAGAGTCTACGGTCGTGAAGGGGAGGTGTGCCAGCGCTGTCGCAGCCTGATCAGCCGCCAGGTCCTTGCCGGCCGTGCCACCTTCTACTGTCCTAGATGCCAAAGGTAAGCGTTGGTCATTTTCCGGATTAATCGGGCATGGCAGCAACAGAGGGTCATTACGCTTCGCCGTCATTAAGTTTATTCAACAGGACAATGAGAGGTAACTTTAAATGACAGCGAAGCGTAATGACTTAATGACTTAATGACAACAAGTGACACCGTTGTTTATCTACCGGAAAAACGAAAAATAAGAGATAGCATGATTAAATCTGGGCGAGGTTGGCGAAAACGGACTGTAATCCTGGTAGCCTTGGTCCTCTTGGGTGGGATTGTTTGCGGCTCAGCACTTGGGGCCTTTCTAACCCTTAGCCATGACCTGCCACGCATCCAGGAGCTGGAGAATTTTCGGCCCAGCTCCGTGACCAAACTGTTGTCTGCAGAAGGTAAAGTAATAGGCGAATTCTTTGTTGAGAAGCGTGTTCCTGTGGACCTGGAAGAAATCCCCCCTTATCTCAGGCAGGCAGTTGTTGCTACAGAGGATAGACGTTTTTACGAACACGCTGGTCTGGATTGGCGCGGCATCGGTCGAGCTCTTCTCAAAGACATCAGGGCAGGTCGCTTCAAGGAGGGGGGGAGCACCATCACCCAGCAGCTAGCCAAGGTGTTGTTTCTGAACCCAGAGAAAACCATAAGCCGCAAGCTCAAAGAGGCCTTACTGGCCTTGCAGATTGAGAGACGCTATCGCAAGGATGAAATCCTCACCCTCTACCTGAACCAGATATATCTGGGTGGCGGAGCCTATGGAGTGGAAGCCGCGGCCAATGGGTATTTTGGTAAGCATGTCTGGGAGTTGGGCCTGGCAGAGTGTGCCCTCATTGCAGGCTTGCCCAGGGGGCCCAGCTTTTACTCCCCACGGGTCAACCGAGACCGGGCTGTTTCCCGCCGGGCATTCGTTCTAAAAAACCTGCTTGATACAGGATACATCACCGAGGAACAATATCAGCAGGCAGTTAAAGAACCCTTGCGCTTGGCGTCCAGATCCAGTGCGGGGACCATGGCGCCTTACTTCGTGTCCTTTGTTCGTCCACAGCTGGAGGAAATCCTGGGGGAAAACCTGTTGTATCGGGGTGGCCTTACAATCCAGACTACTATCAAAGAACACTGGCAAGGGGTGGCAAAAGAAGCATTGCAAAATGGACTTGCGGCGCTTGAGGCTCGCCACCGGACGGAGGATGAAGAAACCGAGCAACCCCAGGGGGCGGTGATAATTTTGGACGCTTACACTGGAATGATCAGAGCAATGGTGGGCGGCCGCAACTATGAGAGCAGTCAGTTTAACCGCGCAACCCAAGCCTACCGGCAGCCGGGTTCAGCATTCAAACCGATCATCTATGCTTACGCGCTGGAGAAGGGCTATACCCAAGCAGACCGCATCTGGGATGCGCCCGTTTCTTATCCCCAGGCGGGAGGAAAAGTATGGGAGCCGCAAAACTATTCCGGCCGCTTTGAGGGCGAGATAACCTTGAGAAAGGGACTGGAAATTTCGGAAAACATTGTGACCATAAAACTTTTGGAGCGGCTGGGGCCAAGTCCAGTAGTTGATTTTGCTCATCATCTGGGAATCGGAAGCGTTTTGCGTTCCAACCTGTCTCTGGCCTTAGGAACCTCTGAAATGGTTTTGTTGGAATTGGCTTCTGCCTACCAGGTTTTCGCTAATGGGGGCATATGGGTTGAGCCATCAGGCATAGTTGAGGTCCTAGACCACAATGGCAGGTCATTATGGAAGCCTGTTCCGGCCAGCAGGTTGGTGCTCAGTCAGGAGAGCGGTTACATTCTGACAGATATGCTTAAAGGAGTGATTCGACGGGGCACGGGCAGAGCAGCAAGCCATCTGACCTGGCCGTTGGCCGGTAAAACCGGCACCACTGAAAAGAGCAAAGATGCACTATTTGTGGGATACTCACCAGCCCTGGTTACAGCTGTCTGGGTTGGCAAAGACAGTGGAAGCTCGTTAGGTGAGAAGGAGACCGGAGCCAGGGCGGCACTTCCCGTCTGGCGTGACATAATGGAAAAGGTACTTCCCGAGACCCGCCCAGAAGATTTTGAAAGACCTGAAGCGATCACATTGGTACGGATGGATGTGCGCAGCGGTCTTCTGGCCAACGGAGAGTGCGCTGAGGTTGTGGAGGCTGCCTTCATCACCGGCACTGAACCTACCGAACACTGTCCGGACAGCAGGGATCAGCAGCTAGAGAAGTTCCATTGATATAAGAACCCCTATCCACTAATTATGATAAGGAAAGTCGAGGCTGTCCGACAGCTAGTTTCCTCTCCCCTGGCGGGAGGGGATAAAGGGGAGGGGGACCTAATCGCATAGCGCAAAGAGCAGAGCACAGTGCGTCGAGAGGAAGTCTTTTTTGCTATGCGCCATGCGAATTTTCACCCCCACCCTAACCCTCCCCCGTCGAGGGGGAGGGTATTTCGAGGTTTTCGGAAAGGTGGTTTTCCACTTTTTACGGAGTCGTTTGCATGAAGACGATTAGTTGGGAAGATTTTGAAAAGGTTGAGTTGAGAGTCGGCACTATTGTGGATGTGCAAGACTTTCCAGAAGCAAGAAAGCCTTCCTATATAGTAAGGGTGGACTTTGGTGGTGATATAGGAATTAAGAAATGCAGCGCGCAGATAACCCACCTTTACACCAAAGAGTCTCTCATGGGGAAACAAGTCATTGCAGTGCTAAACTTCGCCCCTAAACAAATCGGACCAATCAGGTCAGAGTTTTTGCTCACAGGTTTTGTGCTGGATAGCGGTGAAGTTGTGCTCGCTGTGCCGGACGAGGCTGTGCCAAACGGACTTAAACTGGCATAGCTCTAACATTTCATAAGACTCTTGATTTGAAAATGAATGAACCCGCCTTTCAAGTGTATGGTCTGGGTCAGAGTTGCCTGGATTATCTGGGGAAAGCAGAAACCTACCCCCCGCCTGATGTGAAGTACGAATTTACCGATATGGTAATCCAGGGTGGGGGGCCAGTGGCAACAGCTCTGGTTGCCCTGTCGCGGTGGGGTATTTCCTGTACCTTTACCGGCGTGGTGGGCGATGATCAGTTTGGCACCTTGATCAAGGCATCACTGGATGAAGAAGGTGTGGATACCAGCGGTATCCTGGTCAGAGAGGGATCTGCTTCTCAGTTCGCCTTCATCTTGGCGGAATCTGGCGTGGGCAGAAGAACAATTTTCTGGCGCAGGCCAACAGGTCCTCCTCCAGGTCCTGATGAGCTAGATTACAACAGCATTCGTAAAGTTGAAGTCTTTCATACAGATGGTTTCTTTACCGAGGCATCGTTCGCTGCTGCAAAGGTGGCTAAGGAGGCTGGGGTCAAGGTCGTTGTGGATGGAGGCTCACTCCGAGAGGGAATGCTTGATTTGGCGCGACTGAGCGACTATTTTCTGGCGTCTGAAACCTTCTCCGAGGCCCTGGTAGGAGAAGGCAAACCATTGGATACTTGTCATAAGCTGGCCGAGCTCGGTCCTCGCGTTGTTGGGGTAACTCTGGGGCCGAGAGGTTATGTTGCTCTCGCTGAAGGCAGGATAATAGAACGGCCTGCCTATCCGGTAAATCCAGTCGACACAACGGGTTGTGGCGATGTCTTTCATGCCGGCTTCACGTACGGGTTGGTTCAAGGCTGGGAAGTGGACAAGTGTCTGGATTTTGCGGCCTGGGCTGCGGCGATGGTAAGCCTCAAACTAGGTGGGCGAACCTCCATTCCGACCCTTGAGCAGATGAAGGAAAAGGGCTGGTAGCCTGGCTGTAGAAAAAACGCTACAGGCTATTTTGGGGACAAGAGATGCGAGAGGAAATCAGGACGTTTATTGATGGGTGGAAAGACTCCCCTCAGCAAATCAGAGATAGTTTTGTGCGGATTAAGGACCATCTCGCCGCAAAGGATTCCCTTCTCTACACCTTTAAGGCCAGGCCGGGTGTGAGTTATTCCCTGCGGGTAAAACACATGCTCCAGCAATCAAGAGAGTTGTTTGTAATTATGGACGTTATCGACGACGACCCCGAAAGTAGGTGGCTCTCAGTGTGTTTTTACCCCGACATGATCACCGACCCAGAAGAAAGAGGGAATGTAATTCCATTGGGCTTGCTTGGTGAAGACGGCTATTGTTTTGATTATGATGAATGGGACGAAGAGTTTCTTCGCTACCTGGAAACAAGGTTGGATGAAGCGCATGAGAACGCGTCAAAAGAGAGCAAAGAGTGAATTTATTTTTGCCCGATTACAGTATTGTCAGTGGTCAGTTGTCCGTTGCAATAAAGCTATTTTCTCTTTGCTACGGACGACTAACAATACCAGAGGAGAAAGAAAATGAGTCAGATAAAAGTTGAGCATGAACCCAGTGAGGACCGTTTGAACAAGTTGGGCGTACCC
>PPDG01000503.1 GCA_002899795.1 Desulfobacteraceae bacterium
AGAGCGCCGACCAGATCACAAAAATCATGGAAGCCATGTTGGGCCAGGGAACAAACGTACTTGTGACTCGGGTTGATGCTGCCAAGGCAAAAGACGTACAAGAAAAGATCAACACAGCAGTTTATGATGACATCTCCCGAACCATGACTGTGCGACAGCACGAGGTCTCTGAGAAAGGGCGTGGGCTCGTTCTGGTCCTGGCAGCTGGAACCTCCGATATTCCGGTGGCAGAGGAAGCTGCCGTCACTGCGGAAATGGTTGGCAGTCGGGTGGAACGGCTTTTTGATGTTGGCGTGGCAGGGTTGCATCGCCTTCTAGATCATTTCCACCAGATGCGGGAGGCCAGTGTGCTGGTAGTGGTTGCCGGTATGGAAGGAGCACTGCCCAGTGTGGTGGGCGGTATGGTGGAGAAGCCAATTGTTGCCGTGCCCACCAGTGTAGGCTATGGTGCTTCGTTCAAGGGGTTGGCCGCACTTATGGCCATGCTCAACTCCTGCGCTCCGGGAATAGCGGTGGTAAACATCGACAACGGCTTTGGCGCCGGCTACCTTGCAGCCCTAATTGACCAAGGGTAAATTATTTCGAATTGCGGATTTCGGATTGCTACTCAGCTTATCGCGGCTGGAAAGCCGCTCCCACAGAATTGGTTACTGGGCACTATAACCTTTCTCGCCTGACTTTATGCCCTATGCCTACTGAGTTCTGGCTCCTTTACCTTATGCCTGTGCCGTGCGCCTTATGCTTATTGTTTATTGCAAACTAAATAGCAAAGCATTTTTGATTTCTTCGGCGTGCTCGGGATCTTCAACCCGCTGACCTTCCTGGGTCAGCACGTAGAAGATATCGGCCACTTGATCCATCCTGGTAGAGATTTTAGCCAGAAAAACCTGCAAATGCAGATCCAGCATGGTGCGGGTAATGGAATAGAGCAGGCCTGGGCGATCAGTGGTATAGACTTCGATGATGGTGTACTGATCGGATGAATGATTGTCCACCACAACTTCATCAGGCTTTGCAGGTGCCCACTCTTTTTTTCTTTTTTGCTTGGCAGCAAGCACAGCAAGCCTGTAATCCAGGGCGAGTCGCCCCTGTAAGGTCTTCTCCAAGTCAGCCATCACCTGCTCCCAAGAAATCTCCATTGCGGGCTTCAAGGCAGCCACCTCGAAGGTCTGGAAGGCAACACCGTTTTTCTTGGTGTGGGTTTTGGCTTTGCGGATGTCCAGTTGATTCAAAGTGAGTGTTCCCGCTGCCCTCGCCAACATACCGAGATGCTGTCGGCTCATCAGGGTAAGCTCCCAGATGGATTGTTTTTCTTCCACCTGCCAGGACAAAACCGCCTTTTCCAGTTGACGCTCCAATCTGTATTGGTTCACCACCTCCTCGGATGTTGCTGAAAGGAGATAACGGGAGGGAAGCTGCTGAAAGTGCTGATCTAGCTCTTCTTTGGTCATCTCATCACCCAGCAACTCTCCGACCTCGCGTTTTAAAGAGAGGAGCCTGACCGCCACCGCCCTCGCATCAGGATCACCCCTTTCCAGACGGTGCAACAAACACTGATAGAGTTCCAGTATGGGCAGGTCTTGCCAGTATTCCCAGGCCTGAGGCCCGGTGGCGCGGAGATCTGCAAAAGAGTGGAGGGTGAGCATTTTTAGATGCTCTACCGAACCAATTACATTGGCACAATGTTGAAGCATCTGCTCATCATCTATATCTCGACGCGCCGCATTGTCAGTAAGGAGCACATGGTTGGCCACCAGGAAGCTGAGCAGTTCCTTCTCTTCAGCGCTGAGACCAAGACGATCGCCGATGAGCACTGACATCTCACCTCCCCTGCTGGCATGGCCGCGGCCACCGCTTTTGCCCACGTCGTGGATCAGCCCGGCCAGTAAGAGCACCTCTTTGTCTCTTATGCCCTCGAGCCATTCCGGAACTTGCGGAAAGTCGGCATCATGTTCACCTCTAAACAGTTTCTTGAGATCGGCGAAAGTTCTGAGATGGTGCTCGTGCACAGGGTGAAGGTGAAAGGCATCATGTTGGACAAGAGCATGGACCTCACGAAGCTCGGGGACAAGGGCTGCAAGCACCCCCGTACCGTAAAGGGCTCTGAGGGTTCTAATCCTGGAGCTTTCCTCCCGGATAATTTCAAAAAGCCAATCGCGCAATGCAGACGTACCTTCCAAATCTCCCGGAAGTTGGTGAGCCTGGCTCTTGGCCCACTGATACGCTTCCGCGCCCAGAGACACATCCAAATGGACTGCCTGGGTGAAGAGACCCAACAGACCCTCCCCATCGCTTGCCAGCTTCTGGCTGTCTATCATGAGCCTGCCGCGCTCCACCCACATGCCAGGCGCCACTTTTTTAGTGGTTACCTCTTCTTTTTCCTTTTCCGCGGATAGCACCCACTCCCGTAATAACTCCCTGAAGCGATTGGCTACTAACCGGACCTCATAGAAATGGCTTTCCAATTCCTTCATCATGATTTCGACGGCGATGAAATCCCCCTGATCCTGGTAGCCCAAGCTCAGAGCCACTTGCTGCTGAGCCTCATACTGCAATTGAGTTTCATGCCGTTCCCGGAGAAGCTGCAAATGATTTCTTACTCTCAGGAGGAAAAGTTCAGCTTTTTCAAGAGCGGAGGAGCTATCTGAATCCAGACTGTCCATCTCAGACAAGGCATCCCCTCCATTGAGCAAATAGCCTGCCCAGCGTATCCGATTGAGCTCGCCAAGACTCCCTGCGCTGTACTCCAAATCTGGTTCGAGGATAAATGCTGGATCCCCCTGACCATTACGCCTTTCTTGCCATTCCTCGAGAAAAATTCTAATCGATTGCCAGCCCCTATTGGAGTCAATCTCACGAACCAGCAACAACCGCAAGTCATCCACCAAGGTCCGCGACCCACTAATAAATCGACTATCAAGGATACCACCCAACCAATCAAAATTATTGAGGCCTAGCTTCACTGCCTCATCTTTGGTAGCCGTTTGAAACTGGACGTCCCAACCCGCCTGCTCAAGCGGTTGCACGATGTTTTTCCTCCAGGCCTCTTCCTCGAAAGGGGCATCAGAGGTCTGCAAAAACAACAGTGTTATCGGGGAAAAAGGGCCAAGATGGCGTCGCCCGAACTCACCGGTGGCCAAAATCGCTCCAGAGCGCCGGATCTCTTTTGAATCCACGTCGATTCGGTTGCTCAACCGATTGTAGAGAGAGATAAGAGCCACGTCGACCATGGCAGATATTCTTCCCGGATCTCCCAGTTGATCCGCTTGTTTCAGTCGTTTTCTCTGGGCGCTGAGGTGGGCTACTATTTGGTCCATGGGGGTAATTCTTTCTCTGTATGGCTAAGGATTAGGGGTTTAGGGCATGGGGCGATTCGGGTCATTAGGTCATTACGCTACGCTGTCATTTATTGTAAAAGGTAAAGGGCCAAAAAATCTTGAATTGCGAATTGCGAAATTACTACTGGCTACCGGATTCTTTGCCCTGTAAAAGTTTTTATTATACCTACATTTGGATTAAAGAGAACAGTTTTCTGAGAAGGTATTAGGAAAGGTGTCAGGTGTCAGGGGCCAGTGTTCAGCTGGCAGAGAGTTGGAGGTTGGAGGAGCGGCCCTGCGGGCCTCGAGGTTGGAGGCAAAGACGACCCTAAGCAGATTTTTTCTTTTCCTGCCTCAAACCTCAAACCTCTAACCGCGAAGCGCAACGCGCTTTGCGCTAAGCGCCCAGTGGATCATTTTCCACCAGATTCCAGATGCCGCAGGGACAAGCTCCAGCGCAGAAACCGCAGCCAATGCACAAGTCAGCATCAACCACCATTTCCAGTCCGTTTTCCCCTTCCTCTTGTTTGGAGATAGCTCCCTTTGGACATATGGTAATGCAAACCCCGCAATCGCGGCATGAGCCGCAGGAGGAACACTCAGTGGAGCATTGTTCAATGGACTCGAAGCTCTGCAGCCGAGGATCAAAGTATTCCAACTTGATACGAGAGCGATCGATGATCTGATGAGTGTCACCCCGGGGACGTTTCCCCGCCAGAATGTCGTTTATGGCTCGGGCAGCCTGACGACCTGCCCCAACGGCATCGGTGAAAAGCCCCAGTTTCACCGCATCTCCAATGGCAAATATCTGGGGATCCGTGGTCTGATAGATGTCATTTGCCTCTATGAAACCTTGCGAGGTTTTGACCGTATCGGGCAGAAAATCCAGGTCAGGCTGATCGCCGATGGAAATGATAACCGTGTCCGCTGGGATGATTTCGCCGGTGGTAAGTTCCACCCCTTCTTCGGTTACTTGTTTGGTAAAACAAGGCCAGCGAAACTTGGCGCCAATCTCCTCTGCTGCCTCTCGCTCGGCCCCGAATGAGAGGGGCGTCTGGATGTCAATCAGGGTGATGTCCTCTGCTCCTAACCGGTGAGCCTCGGTGGCTGCATCGCAACCCACATTACCTGCCCCGATTATCACCACCGTCTTCCCTACTTCGGCCTTATCAGCCTTACTATCCTTAAGAAATTGTAGAGCCGGAATCATCCTCTCTTTCCCTGGAACGGGAAGAATTCGTGGTTTCTGTGCCCCCACAGCTATAATCACGAAGTCATAGTCCTCCTTCAGCTGCCCGACCTCCTCTATTCCAAACTTCTGCTGTAAATGTATGTGGGGAAGAGACTCACGGACTCTTTCCAGTTCAGCGTTAATGATCTCATCAGGAATGCGACTCCTGGGGACAAGGGAGGTTATCTTCCCGCCTAGCTTTTTCTCCAGATCATAAAGGACCGCCTCATGACCATGCTGCCGTAATTGCCAAGCCACGGACATTCCACTTGGGCCACCACCGATAACCGCAATCCGATGCCCTGACAGGGGCGGCAGTTCAGGAAGGGTGGCCTCAATACTTGCTCTGCCCAGTGAGCCTACGTCCACCGGGGTCATACCTGCCCACTGGCGGGTGCAGCCCTGCATGCAAAGGTTAGGGCAGAGATAGCCACAAACTGTGGCAGGAAAAGGTGTATAGGTAAGGGCCAGATCCACGGCCTCATCCACCCTGCCCTCACGGATCAGACTCCAACGTTTTTGCACCGGGATGCCGGTGGGACAGCTGGCTTCACATGGAGGCAGATATTCCTGGTTTTCCCATACGGGGACAAAACGTCTAAGCTCTCCGGTGGTGATTAGCGGAATTGGACTGCGGTCGAGATCTGTAAGATCACCTATGAGTCCGCCTAATCCCAGTTCTTTATCCCACACGTCCTGACAGAAATCGCTCATGGAGCGCCTCGCTCTAGCACCCCTCTCAAAAGGAGTCCTGGCCTCCAGCATTTGCCACTGATCTCGCTCTGCAAGCTCATCATAAAGAGGAGCCCGATTGACTCTCTGCAAAAACATCCGGAGGTTTTCCGATAGCCAGAGCCAATCATC
>PPDG01000462.1 GCA_002899795.1 Desulfobacteraceae bacterium
ATGACGGTTTGAGCCGTCATGAGACCGCATATTTGATGAAACATGCTCTAGCTCCCCAGGTGATTGCCGAATTGCCAGATCAAAACCCTAGATAGCGAGGTATCGGCCCCGTCTAACAGCCAATACACTTCTCGAGAATTTCAAGAAGCTCCTCTGTTTCCGGAGGCTTCTCGATATAGGCAGCAGGCTCCGGCACCTTCTGACCCCTGTAGGTGTTGAGCACCTGTTGGGAATGAAAAAAGGTCTTTTTGGCGATCGCCGAGAGCATTATCACAGGAATGTTCTTCAGCTCGTCGTCCGTTTTCAATTCCCGGTACATTTGGATACCACCCTCCCGCGGCATCATCACATCCAGAATAATGGCAGCTGGTTTGGTTTGACGGGCCTTCTGGAGGCCCTCTTCTCCATTGACTGCGATGATTGGTCGATACCCGCTTGTTTCCAGCAGTGTGGTAATGAATGTCCGCATATCCAGCTCATCATCCACCACTAGAATCTTCTGTTTCTTCATGATATTCCCCTCCTGACTCGGACCGTTCCTTGTCATTTGCTAGCCGGGCAGCTTGAAGGCAAGCTCTGGGTTACGGATGGCCATTACATGACAGTGTGCTCGCCTGGCGACATTTTCCACCGTACTGCCAAAGGTCTGTTTGTCCAGTTCAGAGCTGCCTGAGGCACCCATAACTATGAAATCCACTTTGTGCTCTCTGGCGTAGCGGACTATCTCTACAAAGGGCACCCCCACCCGCACGGCGAAAACTGCCTGGTTGCATTCCTGCAACCTATCTCCATATCGGGATTTGAGATCACTCTCTGCTTGGGCTAATAGCTCATCGTCAACTACCTGTTCTTCCTTGTCCTCATTCACATACTCGTCCACTACGTGGCGCATGTACTTGTAACCAGAGTGCAGGACGTGAAGCATATGGAGCTGGGCGCCATAGCGCTGGCAGAAATCCACGGCATGATGGAATGCCATCTCCGCCTCCTCGGAGAAATCGCTGCAATATAGGATGTTGCTGTACTGAACCATAGCTTCCTCCTCTCCCATTAGGCCCCTGCCGAGGGCGATTCGAGGTTTGAGTTCTCTCTTGGCTGAGATTCACTACCATTTTCCCGCTCTTCGGCTGGCCCGGTAGGTAGCAGGAGGCGAAATACCGAGCCTTTATGCGGCACAGATTCAACCTCCATGCGTCCTTGATGTTCTCGAGCTATTTTCTGGACGTTCATCAAGCCCAGTCCTGTTCCATCAGCACCTTTGGTGCTGAAAAAATTGGTAAAAATTTTCTCTTTGTCGCTCTCCTCAATGCCGCACCCGTTATCTTCAACCTCCACACAAATTGCCCAGTCCGGGTGGCGGCAAGTGCGCACCACAACCTGCCCCTGTTCATGACCGCAGATTTCCGGCCAGCAGGCGTCAATGGCATTACTGAGCAGATTGACCAAACACTGATGAATACCGCTTACATCCATTGCCACCGGTTCCAGCCCATCTGTGGCTTCCAGAATGAGATTGACCTTGAATTCCTCTGCCCGAACTTTCATGAGCTCCACCACTTCGCCAGCTACCTCATTAACTTGAGCCAAGCGGTATTCAGGTCTGCGCTCCTTGGAGTAAGTGAGCAGATCCATGGCCAGGCTGGAGATCTTGGCAATGTTGCGCTGCACCATGTCCCAGCCATTCTGGAGATACTCCTGGTTTGCCAACTCGAAGCCCTTGTTGACCACGAACATCCCGCCTTTCAGCCCACCGACAATATTCTTTATGGCATGGGCGATGGTGGCAGAGGTCTGGCCGATGGCAGCCAGTCGCTCAGACTGGACCAGCTGTTTTTCTAAACGACGAATTTCACGCAAGTCCTGAAAAAAGGTGACACAGCCCACCTTTTGGCCTTTTTCTTCTAGAATTGTGTGAGTAAGTCTTATTGGAATTCTTTTTCCTTGCCGCGACAGGATTGTCGTGTCTTGATGAGCACTCAAGTCCTCGCTTGAGGGCTCGCTCTTTTGACTCTGGCGGCTAAGCCAATGATCAACCAGCTCTTTTCCGTAGAGATCTTCAAGAGTTAGTTGACCCACCACCTCTTCTTCCCCATAACCAGTCAACCTCTGGGCGCTGGTGTTGAAAATGACGACTTTTCTGTCGGCATCACCGGCCACAATGCCATCAAGGGAATCGTCGATGAGATTGGCCTGAAAATCACTTATTCGCCGGACTTCAGCGGTAGCCTCCTTCACCCGGAGTTCTAGATTCTCAGTGTAGTCACGTAGTTGCCTCTTTAGAGAGATTTTTTCCTCAGCGCGCTTCAGAGCTACAAACAAAGCCTCATCATGAATCGGTTTGGTAATAAAATCCGAGGCCTCCAGTTGCAGGGCGCTGATGGCCAGCTCCATCTCACCATGGCCGGTAATAATTATGACTTCCGAGTCGGTCTCCATTGCCTTGATACGCCGCAAAACCTCGATGCCGTCCATCCCCGGCATCTTTATGTCCGTAAGCACAAGCGCCGGCAGTTCACGCCCGAAGATTTCCAGTCCCTGCTCACCGCTCTCGGCAATCCAAACCACATAGCCGGCATCTCTAAGGGCGATGGACATCACCTTGCGAATACCCTCTTCGTCGTCAATCAGAAGGACGTGGTGCAGGTTGGCCTCAGCCACCGATTACCTCCAATGGTTCCTGGCTTTCCTTTTCTGCCACGGCCGGGAACCTTATGGTAAACTTGGTTCCGCGCCCCTCTTGGCTTTCCACCTCGATGGTCCCGTCATAATCCCGCACTATGCCAAAGCTTATGGAAAGGCCGAGCCCGGTCCCTTTTCCCACGGGTTTGGTGGTAAAGAAGGGTTCAAATACTTTCTCTTTCACCGCTTCACTCATGCCCAATCCGGTATCGGATATTTCCACCACTACCTCATTATTTTCTGTTTGCGATGAGATTTTTAATGTTTTTTCAACATTTTGCCCAGCCATCTCTTCTTTTTCGTCCATGGCGTCACGGGCATTCATAATCAGATTAAGAAAGACTTGCTCCAGCCGATTGCGGTCTCCCCTAATGGGTGGTAGTGTCTCCTCCAGTTCGAGTTCTACGCCTATGCCATGTACCTCCAGCTGGCGCCCGAGAACCGTAAAGGTCCCTAAGATACAGTCATTTAGTTGCACGTTAACCTTGCGAATATCTGTTTTACGGCCAAATTGGCGTAGATGGTTGATAATGAGAGAGGCTCGATCCACCTGACTGTCCATCTCCTCTGCCAGTTCTCTCAGAATCTCAGGAACCACAGGCTCGTTCCGATCTATCTTCTTTGCCAAAAAGCTTGCAGAGGTCTTTATCACTGAAAGGGGCTGATTCAACTCATGGGCAACGCCAGCTGACATCTCGCCCAGAGTGGCCATTTTGCTCGCTTGAATGAGTTGCTCTTCGCTCTTTACTCTTTCGGTCACATCGGAGGTGGTGACGATTACCGTATCCTGTCCTAGATCCTTGAGGCTGGAGAATCTTATATTCACCACAATAGACTCATCGTTCTTTGTGTGGTGTTTCACCTTGAAAACCGCACCCTCCTTATCCCAGGAGACTTTCCTGAGGCGATCCCACTCCAGGGCTTCGGCCAAATCCAGAAAGCTCTTTCCTATCAACTCTTCCTTCTCATAGCTGTAGGACTTTAAAGCCCGTTCGTTGGCGTCCTGGATTTCTAAGGTATTGAGATCTAAAACAAAGATCGGGTTGGGATCACTGTTGAATAGGGTCCGGTACTTTTCTTCTGAGCGTTTCAGCTCTTCCTCCAACAGCCGAACCTGGGTGATGTCTGTTGACATTTCTATGGCGGCCATCACTTCACCCTCTTCATTGAAAATGGGAGAAGTGGAAACCAGTATGTAAACGGGATTACCATCTTTGCCCAGCACTACTTCCTCGCTGAAGTGGGGCTTGCCATCCTGAAATGTGTCTTCAACTGCACAGACGTGGCAGACCTCATCCCTCCCCTTGTAGGCTCGATAGCAGTATTCCCAGAGTCGATCGCCAAACCGCTCTTGGAAGACTCTGTTTACTTGGATAATGCGGAAGTCCCGATCTTGCACACTGATCTGACAGGGGACTTCTCCGAAGAGGGTCTGGTATTCCTCTTTGCTCTTCTGGTAGGCGAGGGCCTTATCCCTGATCTTTCGGCGCATCTCATCAAAGGAGCGGGCTAAGTGCCCGATCTCATCTTGGGTAATCGCTGTCAGTTCCTGATCGTAATAACCGTTAGCAATCTGCCGAGTAGCCGAAACCAATCTGCTGATTGGCCGGTTTATAAAGTAAAGAATGCAGCCGGCCACGATGGCGGTAACAATGAGGAATATTAAGGAAGCAAAGAGGATGAGCTTTTGCTTGGTGGCAAGGATTTCTTGATCCAGAGTTTCCAGAGAGAGACCAATATCCAAAACCCCTAGGACGGTCTGTTTCTCTGGATGATAGTGACATGTGGCCTGCCAACAACTCGGTTCGTTGTACACGGGGTTGATCATGCCCAGCACTCGATAGCCGGCCGGGCTCTGGTATGTACGGCTGCGGTCGCTCATGCTCAACCGTTCCAGGGGCTGGTCCCGCCGGTGGCAGGCATAACACGCCTCTGCCTGCAGATCCACGTTCGTGCCTATATCCTCTTTTTGGCTGGCAAACATGATCTCACCGGTCTTGTTGAATACCCGGATCTTCTCCACTCCCTGCTGGGCGCCGATGGCCTCGATGATTTTGTGCAAACTCTCCCGCTGATTCTTTAGCATGCTGTAGTGGGTGCCACGCTTAACCGTGTCACTGTATTGGCTGACATTCTCCACCATTCGTTCAAAGGCCTGCTGTTCCTGATCTGAGACGAGGTAAAAAGTGAGGGCAAGCACCGCCACTAGAAAGATCAGCCCCACTGCCAGGCCCAATTTAAAGCTAAGGCTCTGCCTGACGGTCTTTAACAAATCACGGCCTGAATTGATGGTTTCTGAACCGGTCATTTTCGACACTCTGCAAGGGTTGATGTCCACACCCTATGCCAGGGCTATGCCATTTAAATAATAGCGAGCTAAACTACTATAATTTCAATTAGTTAATGGATATGAGAATAGAAAGATGGGGAGGAGAAAGAGTGTGGTGTTCCTGCAGATATGCAACGTTAGCGTGGGAACAATTTCATAACTATCTGTAAATTCATATTATTTTGCTTAACTATGCTTAGTGCAACATAACGCAACATATGTTGCAAGAAATGCAATTTACAAGAATCAGGGAGCAATGTCGTATTTTTTTATCTTGCGCCACAAGGTGGTTCGATCCATGCCCAGGGCCCGGGCAGCTTTCTGTCGCTGCCAGCGGTGTTCCTGCAAAGCTTCCACTATCCGCTGCCTTTCCCACTGATC
>PPDG01000465.1 GCA_002899795.1 Desulfobacteraceae bacterium
ACTTGCCAAGATGTGAAATTTCGTGGGTTTGAAGATATGAGGAGGATATATCTAAATCTGGAAATTTCGAGAGTGCTGTTATTGATGAGTTATTGCACGCCAATTAAAATGGTAGGAGAATACGTCTAATAATGATCTAGGGAAACTATGGCAATTGTTCTCAGCATGTGGAAGGTCTGGGCCACAGCGGTCGCACCTGTAGACATGTCCGCTCTGAGCGTGAGTATGACAATCAAGTGGTTGTCGAAGAAATATGGTAGGCGAGATTGTCTAGCTTGATGGAGAAGTCCACGTTCTCCACTCGACAGCAATCAGGGACCTGAATCTGAACCGGCGAGAAGTTCAAGATTCCGTTGATTCCCGCAAGGATAAGCTGGTTTGCCACACTCTGGGCGCTTGCGGGCGGCACGGCGATAATTCCCATTTCCACATTTCTTTCTTTTACCACTTCCTCAAAGCGGTCCACGTGCTGGATGACGAGGCCGTTGGGTAGCGTCTTGTCGATTTTTTCAGAATCCAAGTCAAAGGCAGCCACAAACCGGTATCCGTGCTTGAGAAAGTTAGCGTGCCGGATAAGAGCTGAACCCAAGTTACCAACTCCGAAAAGCGCCATATTCCACGGGCGATTGAGGCCAAGTATCTCTTGAATTTGAGAGTAGAGATCCTTGACTCGATAGCCAACCCCTCTTACAACGAACTCACCAAAGTAAGCGAGATCTTTACGGATTTGTGCTGGATTTACCCCACATTGTTTGGCCAACCGTTCTGAGGAAATCACCTCAACATCGTTAATCATCAACTCGTCGAGATTCCTCAGGTAGATAGACAGCCGGTTGATGGTGGCCATGGGAATCTTGGCGAACTTCATAACTTTATGATCCTATTGAAATTTCGGCTACCATGCCGATCTCGATTTGAAGGGCACCGGGGGATTGACCAACTTTGAGGCCAATCCCCCGATTCTTCGTGCAGAATCCAATAACTACTGAACCAGCCCCACAAAACCCTGAATGAGTTTGGACACCGGGTTGGCATAGATGAGGATCAAGCAGATAACCAAGGTATAAATACAGAGAGACTCGATCATCGCCAGACCGATCATCATGGTCACGGTAATCTTTCCTGAAGCCTCAGGATTGCGGGCCACGCCTTCCACCGCACTCCTAATAGCAATTCCCTGAGAATAGCCACAGCCAATGGATGAAAGGGCAATGGCGAAACCAGCTACTACGGCGGAGTACAGGAAGAAATTCAGACCTACGACCCTCTCCATTCCACCTGCCTCGGCAGCAAAAGCCAACGCGGCGAATCCGAGAATGAACACCACTGTCAGAATCAGCGTTTTCCTCTTCATGCAAAAAAACCTCCTTGTTTGTATTTATTTTATGGCCTTCTTCCTAACGAAAACCTTCTTCCCAAACTTATGGTCTTGCCATGCTCAAGGCATCAGCCAGTTGGTTCAAAGTAAGTCTTTAGTGAGCATGCTCGATTGCGCCGGCGAAGTACATCATTGAAAGCAAACAGAAGATAAAGGCTTGCACCCCACCGGTAAACAGACCCAAGAACATCATCGGCAGAGGTGCCAGGTACATGCCCGCGAGGAACATAAGGATGGCAAGTACCAATTCTTCGCCCATGATGTTTCCAAAGAGACGAATTGAAAGGCTGAGAATGCGTGCAAAGTGACCGATCACCTCCACAACGAATATAAGGGGAGAAAGCCACCATATTGGTCCCATGAAATGTTTTATGTATGCGGGCCCATGAAACTTCACTCCGATCACGTGGGTGTAGGTCACTACAATTATGGCACAGGCCAGGGTGGTATTAACATTGGCGGTGGGGCCAAAAAATCCCGGGATCATACCCATGTAATTGCTGAGCAGTATGAAGAACGCCAGGGTGCCTATAATGGGAAACAAGTAGCGACCCTCTTCACCGGTAACTCCCACCATGAACTCCTCGATCCCGGAGATCAAAATCTCGAAAAAGTTCTGGCCTCCTTTGGGAACGAGTTCGATGCGGCGGACCGTCAGCTTGACCACAATCACCAGAATGATGATGAGCAGCCAAGTATAGGTCACATAGGGTAGGAGTATCTTCTCCAGGAAAGTGTGCGCCTCGTTAAAATCGTGGACAATAGGAAGACCGAGGTTTTGGAAAAGAAGATTCAGAAACATGATCGGGTGTTCCATAGCCTAGACTACCCCCTTAAAAAAGAGTTTTCGCGCCTCGACAACACCAACCAGCGCAATACCAAGTACGATTATCGATAAGCCTAACAGCATGCCAAGAGGGCTTACCCACCCTTTGATCAGCAACAACGCGATAATGAGGCCCAGGGCCGCAAAGCGTAGGCCGTACTTTAGCAAGTACAAAAACCGGGTTTTACCTTGCCTTTCTGGATCGAGGGCCCTGCGCAGGCTCCGTTTCACCAGATAGTAATTAGCGACAGCCAGTATTCCTCCAGCCAGAACACCGAGAGCAAACTTTCGGGAAAAGAAGACAAAGCTGCCAGATGCCAGAAGCGCCAGAAGGACCCAATTGAATTGTTCAAGTCTATTGAGAAGGGCCTCGTCTTTTATCAGCATAGTGACCGGGCCAGAAATGACCCTCACTCCTTGGCCCGCTTTGACATAAAGCGGTAGAAATTACGAAATCCTGCAACAATACCGAGTAAGAGAAAAATAATGGTAAGCCACGGGCTGGTATCGAACACCCTGTCTAACCAGAGTCCCAGAGCCAGGCCGATAAAAGTGGCAATGACAATGGTAAGTCCCAGAGTGCTGGAGAGCCCGACCAGTTTGAGAGCCTTCCTGGTGTCTTCCTTCATGAAGGCCACCCTTCTCCTTCTGGCCTGGTCTCATGCCCACGAATTAAGACTGCTAAAAGGCAGCACTTGAGTTCGTGTAAAACTTCACGTACGTCCTATCATAGCCCCCTGGTAAAGTCAACGCTTTTTTGTGAAAAGAATTTCGTTCGCGAGCAGGGCGCAGAAAGACATGTTCTGCGCTGCGAAAAGGGAGGTCATTCGGGTCATGACGCTGCGCTGTCAGACGGGCATGGAGCTGGACTATTGCGGATTTAGCATTCTGGATGCTTGTCTGGGGATCACTATTTGGCAGGCAGAGACGCCTGCCCTACTGGGCTCTTAATTCTGGCCCTTACTTTTCGCACCATACTTTGATGGCAACGGACTACGGACCACGGACAACTGACGAAAAGCCAGCTGCAATCTGCCTGCTGTCGTCTGTCGTCTGTCCTCTGACTTCTGACGTCTGATATCTGACCTCTAATCCCCATCTCGCTATTCAGTCGTGTCTGCTATCTACCGGATTAGATCTGTTTGAATACTTCGTCCGCTGCCGCCAGGGTCTTATCGACATCCTCCTTATCATGAGCCAGACTGACAAAGGCAGCCTCAAATTGGGAAGGAGCCAGATACACACCCCGCTCTAACATCGCGCAAAACATGTGGGCGAATCTTTGGGTGTCCGTGGTTTGGGCAGTGTCAAAATCCACTACGGTCTGGTCAGTAAAAAAGAGACAGCCCATGGAACCGACCCTATGCATAGTGGAGGTCACATTGTGCTTTGCTGCCAGCCGACTCATTTCATCAAATAGGTAGCTGGACCGCTCCTCGAGCTGATCATACACACCTGACTCGCTCAGCAGCTTCAGAGTTGTCAGTCCAGCGCTCATAGCCAGTGGGTTGCCTGAGAGGGTACCGGCTTGATAAACCTCCCCCAGAGGAGCCACTTTGCTCATAACGTCCCTACGTCCTCCATAGGCTCCCACAGGTAAGCCACCGCCAATAATTTTTCCGAGACAGGTGAGGTCCGGTCGCACCGAGTATAGAGCCTGCGCTCCCCCCAGCGCCACTCGAAAACCGGTCATTACCTCGTCGAAAATGAGCAAGGCCCCGGTTTCATCGCACCAATGTCTGAGTCCTTCGAGAAATCCCGGCTTGGGAGGTACGACCCCCATATTTCCTGCAACCGGCTCGATTATGATGGCGGCCACATCATCTCCCTGCTCCTGCATCACTGTGGCCACCTGCTCAAGATCGTTGAATCTCAGGGACAGCGTGTACCGGACAAAATCTGGCGGAACTCCAGCACTGCCCGGAATACCTAAGGTCGCGGCACCTGAGCCCGCTTTAATCAAGAGCGTGTCCGCATGACCATGGTAGCAGCCGTCAAACTTGATGATCTTGTTTCTCCCCGTGTAGCCACGGGCTAACCGGATTGCGCTCATAGTGGCCTCGGTACCTGAATTAACCATGCGCACCATTTCCATAGAGGGAACAAGCTGGGTAATCATCTGGGCCAGCTCAACTTCCCGGGCAGTGGGGATGCCAAAGCTGGTCCCCTGCTCCGCTGCTGCCTTCACAGCCGCCACCACCTCTGGATGAGCATGCCCCAGGATAAGAGGGCCCCAAGAGCCCACATAATCAATGTAGCCATTGCCGTCCACATCGTAAATCTTCGAACCCTGCCCGCTCGCGATAAACAAGGGGTGTGTACCCACCGCCCGGCAGGAGCGTACCGGGCTATTTACCCCGCCAGGAATTATTTCTTTAGCCTGGCGATACAATCTCTCACTGCTGCTTCCAGCCATCCTAATCCTCCTCCCATTATCGTGTTCTCCCGTCAATAAAGTCATGACGCTTCACTGTCATTCATATTAATTGCCGGATTATTCTTCCGAGTCGCCAAAATAGGCCATAGTGGTTTTCTTCAGTTCCTCCTGGGTAAAAAGCAGATCGAACTTTTCGATACCCGCAGCATCAGACATCCTTTGAGCGATCTGGCGGCACACCTCAGGGGAGGATGCGTGAATCATGGTAAACAACCGGTAAGGCCAATCAGGCATTGCAGGTCGCTGGTAACAGTGGGAGACTTCACGGAACGAAGCAAAGATGTTACCCACCTCCTCGGCCCTCTCAGGCTCTACCTCCCACACCACCATGGCATTGGCGTCAAATCCAGAACGTTGGTGCCTCAGGGTGGCTCCGAAACGCCGGATAATATCGTCACCAATAAATCCGCGCACTTTATCCAAGAGCTCAGCTTCGCTGATTCCAACTCTTTCTGCCACGGCAGCAAAGGGTCGTCTGACTACAGGCAGATCCTGCTGCAACTCATGGATGATTTTTTTCTCCAGTGGTGTAAACTGCCGCTTATCGCTCATCTGTGTCGAATCCTCCTTAAAGCTCAATGGAATTTTAACGCAATTAGGGTATTTTTCCCAGTATTCCCATATTTAATGGAGTTTTGTTCGGAAGGGCAAGCGAATTCGATCTCTGGAGTAATGGAGATTGATGATTTCGGATTGGGAAAGGCATAGGGCATCCTTCGACCCCTTCGATAAACTCAGGGCAAG
>PPDG01000063.1 GCA_002899795.1 Desulfobacteraceae bacterium
ACTTCTTCTCCTTTGTGGATGAGTATCCTAGCCAATCGATAGAGAAAAAAAGTGCTCACTTGTGTGAGATTCTTTCTCATTTTCATCTTTAGTCTGAGTCTAAGCTATTGAAATAATTCCTACTATTTTCTGGCATGTGTTTTGCTCCAAGAGAGAAGATCTAAGGGGTGAACGGTTATCATGGACTAGGCCGAGATTGCAAGATGACTTATATTTGCGTGAAGTGCCAGCGGACCTGGGTTATGGATGAGCCAACGGACTATGTCAGTGGAGGGATTTGTCGAGAATGCATTACTTCATATATTCGCTCTAGGCAAATCAAAGCCGGGAATGATGCTTGTTTTGGCGAACCAGACGAATGCAATGAACTTGAGAGCTGCAAGTATAGTCAGTACTGTATAACCTAGCCCGCATATTTTATGAATGGCCTGCTACGACCACGGATATGGGTGCCCTTCTTCGCACAAAATAGTTCTCCCCATGAGGTAGTAAAATGATCTTGGCTTGTTGCGCAATTTGTGAGCATCACGAAAAGGTTGAAATCGACTGCAAATTACACTCTAAATGCCAAAAAGAAAACTGTCTGTCTATGTATTCCAATTGTGTCAGAGATGAAGCAGTCAAAAGATTTATCCGTCAGAATAAGCTAGACGTTAAGGAAGAACCGTCCTCTGCACTGGAAATCTGCTACCCGTTGGATTAGTTCACATTTCGAGATTTTAGCATCATCTCTCACCCGCACTGCCTTCATCAGTCTCAAGGCAAATAGGAATTAGCCTTCCCCATAAAGCTGTCCTCGGCTTTCCGTTTACCGGTAGTGTTGGAGGTTGGAGGAGATATTTAGGCATAGGGCATAGATCATGGAGCATGGAGCATAGGGAAAGACTGATAGGTCAAAGTGAATTCTGGAAACTAGTAATTTGTCTGCACAAACTATCGAGTCGATCTAGAAGCGAATCCAAAGTCGTATTGCTTATAAGTTCTCTCATCTCCAATAAAATGACAATATTAGCGTTTTCGAAGGTAGACCTTCTTGCGATGTCAAGGAAACGTCTGAATTCCTTTTTCGATGAAGATCCTGAGCCCTCCGAAATGTTGTTAGACATCGACATTCCGGAACCTCTGAGTTGATCCGCAAAACGGTACAATCTCTTCCTTTCGAGCTCATCTGCGATATCAAAAAGTTCATTAGCTATTTCGATTGCCAACTGCCAGATTCGTAGATCTTGAAATCTGAACTTAGCCATAGTCTTGTGCCCCCTTCATCTGCTAGATAGTTTAACTGATGCGCCTTTAATTTTTTACCCTATGCCCTATGCCCTATGCCCTATGCTCTATGCCTCCAACTCCACACCTGTGCACCGCTCTAACTCAACCCTAACGTTGCAGACCTACTCCGAGGAAAAACGGGCTAGAGTGGGCCAGATGTGGTTGCGCACAGGCTCGGTCAGGACGAAGCGTACTCCACCGTACGTGAGATCCTGGCCGAGGCGAGCACAGCCGCAGATGGGGTGCTATGGCGCGAGCCTAGAGATTTTTGCCTGTGTGGGTTTGCAACGTTAGGGTTTACTACACCCTGTGCTAATCCCCAACATACTACTCCGCCTGGCTACAACTTGAGAAACTTTTTTCCCTCGAGGTAGGAAAAAAATACCAATATCGGCAAACATTTTACCTTTTTCGGCAGTTTGGAGGGGAAAAAGAGGAATCTGGATTCCAATGCTGAAAATCTTAATTCCCAGGTTGTAAATTCGTACCTATTTTCCCACCTAAGTAGTTGGAATTAAAAAATTAAGCACAATTGGAGTGTTGAAGTATTGGAGTGTCGAAGTAATGAATCTGGCGGTTTATCACGCTATTTCAACCTCTAATCATCTCTTTCCGTCAAAATATTTTTCTCCCATGATTTCAATATTATATGTCTCTTCCCGCAAGTAAAACCCCTCTAAAAAAACAGACCCAACAGACTTGGCATCAACCTTGCTCTAGTTCCCCCTAATCCTAGGATCGAGTCAACAACAAAAACCATCCAGTCGACCTTAACGATCCCATCAACGGCGCACACCGTTTGATTTACCCGACAATGAGGAGCAGATTTCTCTGACTCCGAGGGGCTTTTGTTTTCAAACACGGTAGCAAAAGAATTTAACCGCAGACCCACCCGCCCGCCTCGCCTTGCTCGCATGGCGGGCTGGCACAGACGCTCGCAGACTTCAGACAGGATTTACAGTTAAAACTCCAACTAGAGCTGAGGAGATAAAATGGAACTGAGAAAAATCCTCATTGTCGAAGACTCGCGCACCACCCGGGAGTATCTCACCGAACTGGTGCAAATCCTTGGTTTTCAAGCTCACCCCGTCATGCAGAAAGCAGACTTCTTGCCTAATTTCAATCGGCACCACCCCGACGTGTTGCTCTTGGGATCCTGCTACAGCCCTGGCCAAGTCAAGGCTTTCGCCGAAGTGGTCGAGCTTGAGCAAAAATGTCTCCCCATCATCTACATCACGAACGGTTCCGACCAAATGAAACCTGACAATATACCTTTAGGAGACAATATTAGCTGCCTCCCGAGGAGCTTCAACCCCGACGACCTGAAGCTTGCCATCCACCGGATGATCAAGGAATCCCAGGATGGTGAATACGAAATACTGAATGAGACCATTGTGGGTGGAAGCAATGCCATGATGGAGATCAAGAAAAATATTCTGCGATTGAGCAAATCAGACGTATCCGTGCTTATCACAGGTGAGAGTGGCACCGGCAAGGAACTGGTGGCCAGAGCTATTCACGACCTTTCTCTGCGTGCGAAAAAACCCTTTGTCAAGGTCAACAGCGCTGCCCTGCCGGACAACCTCATTGAGAGTGAACTGTTTGGCTACGAGAAAGGTGCATTTACCGGCGCCTGGAGGAACAAGCCAGGGAAGTTTCTGCTGGCTCACGCAGGCACTCTTCTTTTGGACGAGATCGGCGAGATCTCTCTCCACCTGCAGCCCAAGCTGCTTCAGGTCTTGGAGGACAGCGAGTTATCCGCTCTTGGCAGCACCACCAATGCAGAAATCGATGTTCGCGTGCTCGCTTCTACCAATTCGGATTTGAGACAGGGGGTTGAGGAAGGGCGGTTCAGAGCTGATCTCTATTACCGACTGAACGTCATCTCCATTCACATCCCACCACTCAGGGATCGAATGGAAGATATTGCCCCCTTATGTAAGCATTTCTTGAGAAAACAC
This sequence comes from Desulfobacteraceae bacterium, assembly GCA_002899795.1. Classification (GTDB taxonomy): domain Bacteria; phylum Desulfobacterota; class Syntrophobacteria; order BM002; family BM002; genus BM002. The sequence goes on from PPDG01000063.1 coordinate 3,231, forward strand.
TCTGCCCTTAACGGCAAGGAAGAAATAAAAATTAACGGTGGAATATTAGAGCAAATGCATCGGTACACATGGCCTGGAAACATACGCGAACTGGAAAACACTCTCAAGAGTTTCTCCGTTCTCCGGGATGAAGAAAGCTTTTATGCAAAGCTCAGAAACCAGTACCCTGCCGCTGATTCCGTGAGCGGCTTGGTGCCGGAGCACATAGCCCCGCTGGCTACAGGATATTCCGGAGAACCCATAGCAAGATTGCCTTTAAAAGAAGTCACCAAGGAGGCAGCCCGTAAGGCAGAGACGGATACCATCTTAGACGTCCTCTCCTACACTCGCTGGAACCGTCGAAAAACCGCATCTATACTCAAGATAAGTTATAAGGCACTCCTCAACAAAATCAAAGAATACGAGATCGAGGACAGGTATCGGGAGTTAGCCAGGGAGCAGATTTCAGGAGACAGCTGGCAGGTGGCAGGGGTTGGAGGCCAGGTATCAGGGGCCAGGGTTCGCTAGGCACTTCGAAGAAATTAACCGCAGACATTAAATGCTTTTCACCGCAGAGGTCGCCGAGAGCGCAGAGAAAATCTTATTTAGAACCACGAAGTGCACGAAGAGATAAGAGCTTAATTCATTTGACAGGATTTACAGGATATACAGGATGAGAGAAACAAAAGAAGATAAGTCGATCTGTGCGTTCCCTGCAGCGAAACCCGTGCCAATCAAATACGTTGAGCATTACGAAGGAAAAACTTGGAAAGGAGACGTCATATGACTTCTCGTAATGAAAATTGCAGCTCGAGCGATTCTGATGAGCGAAGCGTGCTGACACCTGAAACCGGACACCTGACCCCTGAATTGAAATGGTATGTTGTGCAGAGCAAACCCCGTGAAGAAGAGCGCGCGCGCCATTTTCTTAAAGAAAAGGGTTTTCACACATACTTGCCCCGTATGGAGGTGGTTAAGGTTCGGGATTTCAAGAACGTTAAGACAAAAAAACCACTCTTTCCAGGGTACCTCTTTTGCCGATTCGATAAAGATGAAAACCTTGGGCACGTTCGTTGGACACAAGGGGTGAAAAAGCTGCTGCCCGAAAGTGTCAATCCCATGTCCGTTGACGATAAAGTAGTGCAGGCGATTCACAGCCTGGAGCAAGAAGACGGAGTTATTCGCAAGCAACCGTTACAGCAAAATGACCAAGTCCGCATTGCCCGTGGCCCAATGAAGGATGTTCTAGGCGTCTTCGACCACTGGGCATCCGACCAGGGCCGCGTCAGGGTGTTGCTCAATTTTATCAATTACCAAGCATCGGTGGAACTACATCACAGTTTAGTTGAAAAGGTTGCATAGTGTGCCAGCCCGGATATTAAGAACTGGAATATTGTTTATACCCTAATGTTACATACCCACGCCGAGGAAAAACGCGTCAGAGTTTGTCAGATGTGGGCGCGCGCAGGCTGGGACAGGATGAACAGTACTTGACCCCGTACGTGAGATCCTGTCCGAGGCGAACACACTCGTCCCGCCACAGGCGGGACTATCACGCGAGCACAGCGATTTTTGCCGGTTTGAGTATGCAACATTAGGGTCAATACTGGAAGAAAATTTCTCCTTCTTGACAAAACTTTTCATATTCTCTCGAAGCAATGGAATCATGGACCGGGCAGAAGATATATTGAAAAATCGTGACATTTAATAAAATGTTTTCCGTTGAAGTTAGAGTGCGAAGAATTTCAGTTGGCGGAAAGGTAATAGGTTTAGCACCCTACCAACTATATGATTTCTGCTAACAGGATTAGTAAAATTTCTAGTAAAATAGTCATGTTACGACAACAACCTTATACCTGTTCATTGTGAGTAGTAGCATATTGGACTCGATTTCTATTTCAACGTTCTGGCTGATGAAGCGCATCTTAACCAACTTCCCTGGTTCGTCGGCTAAGCTACTACTTCAAGAGCAGCTAGTACTCTAAGGCAATGGCATGAGTTTTGCTCTGAGAGAGAGCCCAGTATCTTGTAGTTGGTATGCTCCAAGAATTGAACCGCCCCGAGCAGGAAAATGTATAGCTAAGTGAGAGGAAAAGATTCTAAAGCTCCTTATGAAGTCTGTCCGATAACTGATTTCCCCTCCCCTGGCGGGAGGGGATAAAGGGGAGGGGGAA
>PPDG01000111.1 GCA_002899795.1 Desulfobacteraceae bacterium
AATAAGGGTGTTGGATAGTGATCCAAAAACATCATTGGCGAAATCGCCAAACGCCCAGTTGGTAGCGCTTTACACCACTCGGCAAGCCGATTTTTCCAGCGGGCGGCAGGCGGTAGTTTCGGTGTCTGGCGAGAAATGTATGAGACTATTCAAGGTGATAGGCGTTCCATCCTTTCTCGCCTTTCCCGCCTTGAACTTTTCTCGCTATCTAATTCCGTATTTCTTGAGACGATAGAGCAGGGTGTTTCTGGTGATGCCTAGAAGTTTGGCTGTCTGTACCTGGTTTTTGCTGGTTTGCGTGTAGGCAGTGGTAATAATTTTTTTGATCACGTCATCGAGGCAGATTCCAGATGAGGGAATCTCAGATGGTGGAAAATCCTGGGTCTCTTTTCCAGGATCATGCTTGGTTGGGGCAGGGGAGGGGGTTGTTGGCGTAAGGAAATCAAGATGATCAGGTTTTACTTCGGTGGAATCTTCCAGGAGGGTTACTCGCTCAATGGCATTCTTGAGTTCGCGGACATTGCCTTTCCATGGGTGATTCAGCAAGATTTCTTCAGCTTTCGGTAACACTTTTTGAAATTTCTTGCCATATTTTTTGTTAAAGATTTCGAGACAATAGGTAACCAGAAGCGGAATATCCTCTTTGCGCTCCCTCAGAGGAGGGATGTTGATGGCAATGGTGGCTAGACGGAAATAGAGGTCTTGGCGAAACTGGCCTTTTTCAATTAGTTGCTCCAGCGGTTGGTTGGTAGCGGCAATGACACGGACGTCTGCCTTCTTTGGCTGTGAATCGCCCACTGCGTAGAATTCCTTTTCTTCCAGAATCCTGAGAAGCTTGGCCTGAACATCCAGAGGCAGGTCAGCTACCTCGTCAAGAAGAAGGGTTCCGCTGTGGGCCTCCTCGAAAAATCCCTTCTTACCTTTGGTATGGGCACCGGTGAAGGCACCCCGCTTGTAGCCGAACAGCTCACTTTCCACCACCTCTTTGTTTATGGCAGCACAGTTGACAGCTACAAACGGGCTGGCAACCCGGGGGCTATTGAAATGGATGGCCCGGGCAAAAAGCTCCTTACCCACCCCACTCTCACCACCGATGTAGACATTGGCATCCGGACTTCTGGCAACCCGCTTGGCCATTGAAAGAGCCTGCAGGAACTCGGGGCTCTTGCCGATCAGATTATCGATGTTGTATTCCTTGGAGAGGGCTTTACGCAGGGCGGCGATTTCTTGTTTATAGTGCAACCGTTCCAGGGCCTTCCCAATGGCAATTTCCAGCTCGTCCATGTCAATGGGCTTGGTCAGGTAGTCAACCGCCCCTTGATTAATAGCCTGAACAACATTTTTTGCTTCTCCATGAGCGGTAACCATGATTACCGCGATATAATCATCAATTTCCCTTATTTTCTGAAGTGTTTCGAGACCACTGCCTCCGGGCATGGAGATGTCCAACAAGACCACATCCGGTGGATTCTCCTTCACCTGCTGAATGGCCTTCTCACTATTGCGGGCTTCCGCAACTGTATAATCCTTCTTAAGGGCTCCCTTTAAAGAGGTCCTGAAGGACGCTTCGTCATCCACGATGAGAATTTTATAGATAGCCTCGTCCATGAGTTTCACCACGAGTTTAGAGTTGTCAGGGAAAATTTCCTGGAGTTATACACCTTTTTGCGATTCTATACTAGTGTTTTTTATGGGAATTATGTCTGATTAAGACTCTCCCCTATTCCTCGACGGTCTTGAACAGGATCCTGAAAACGGTTCCTTGCCCCTCTTTGCTGGATACCCGGATTGCGGCTTGGTTTTTGTCCAATATTTGGCGGGCGATTGACAGGCCCAACCCGGTTCCTTCCGGCTTGTTGGTAAAAAAGGGATCAAAGATTTTGGAGAGATTTTCATTTGGTATTCCCAGCCCGGTGTCGCCAACCAGCAATTCAACCCGCCGAGTGGTTGAGTCCGTTTGGGTGGTAACGGTCAGATCGCCACCATCGGGCATGGCTTGCATGGCATTGATTACCAGGTTGATGACTACTTGAGAAATCTGGGCCGGGTCAATGAGCACGGCTGGCAGATGATCGGCCAGGTTGAAGTGAACCCTGAGATCGTCTCTGCGCAACTGTACCCTGGTAAGCTCGTGGACGCTCAGTACCACCTCGTTGATATTATTTTCCACCAGGTGGGCTGGTCTCGGTTTGGAAAACTCCAAGATTTCAGAGATGATCCGTTCGATCTTCTTGACTTCTTTTTGAATGTCGAGCATGTAGACCTGATGCTCTTCGCCAACATCCAGATCCCGCAGGAGGATCTGCGTGTTGAGATTGACGGTGGCCATTGGATTTCTAATCTCGTGTGCTATACCTGCGGCAAGGGTGCCCAAAGATGCCATCTTGTCCGCCTGCACCAGCTGCCGTTCCATTTTTATCTTATCGGTTACGTCGATGCCGTAGTTGATGATCAGGGAAAGATTGCCGGAGGCATCAAAGATGGGATAGGTGTACTCCTCAAGGGTTCTATTTACAATTGGATTGGTGCTGAGACGGTGTGAAGGCTTGCTGGTACGGATGGTCTCGCTCACCGGGCAATTGGGGCAGGGTTCACTTTCTTTGCGAAAAGCTTCGTAGCATTTTCTCCCCAAAAGCCGAGGAATTTTATCCCCAAAAAGGGAAGCGGTCGCTTTGTTAACCATGATTATGTTGTGGTCCAGATCAGTAATGGCTAGCGGTGACATAATTCCGTCGAAGACCGCCATCAACCTCTTCTTACTTTCAATGATGGCCTGTTCAAGGTGCTTCTGGCGGAGCTCTTTCTCTTTGCGCTGGGTAATATCTCGTACCACACTCATAAGATATTTTTCGCCTTTGAGCCTCAGGATAGAGGTGTTGACCTCTACCGGCATCTGGTTACCATCCTTGCGTATCATTATTTCTTCGCGATGCTGGCTGGGCTCGCCTTCCTTCTTCTCCTCCTTTTCAAGCTGGCCGTCATCTTGATGGACGAGATCGGCCATGATGAGGTGTAGCAGTTCGCTCCTCGTATAGCCGAGCATTTCGCAGGCTTTGGTGTTGATGTCCACTATGTGACCGTCGAACGTCTCCAAGAAGACAGCATCGTTGGCGCCTTCTACCAGAGTTCGATAGCGCTCCTCCGAATCTTTTAGTGCCTGTTCTGTCTGTTTGCGCTGAGTAACGTCTTCTAAGATTGCCTGGAATGCCGGACGTCCGTCGTAAGAGATCAGGCCCATGGTAGCCCGAATGTCCATGGTGGAATCGTCACTTGCCAAGCCGCGAAATTCAAGGGTCTGCTCAGATGGTGCCGAACGCTCCTTGTCGAGGTTCCGAGTCAGGTCTGCAAAGGTCTGACGGTCCCCAGGATGAAGCAATTCGATGAAATCCCGGCCCAAGAGCGAGGAAGGCTGGGGATAGTTAAACATGGTGGCCATTACGTTGTTGCAATAACGAATGACACCTTGATTATCTATGATGCTGATCGGATACAGGTCGCCCTCTACTAAAGAGCGATACTTGTCTTCGGAGCGAATGAGCGCCTCCTGAAGCTCGCGTCGTTCTTCTTCGATTTCGAGCGCCTTGGCGAGCATGGAGAAAACGGCCATCTCGTGGGGGAGCACTTTGTGGCCTTCAGTGAAGGCGACGCAGAAAGAGCCGGAACAGCGCTCATTGACCAAAAGTGGCTTGCAAATGCTTGTTTGCAACTTATGGTGCATTACCAGATAGTCCTTTTGCAGCTCTGCATCTTGACTGAGGTTTTCATAAACCTCAGGTTGTTCGCACGTACTTTGTATAATTTTACTGAGCAGAGGGCCTCTCTGCGCTTCGCTGCCTTCTTTTACCTCCACTTGACCGCCGGCATGAGCCAGGGTAAGCGACGGTTCTTTGCCGTCCCTCTCTGCTCTGTAGTAAAGAGAACAAGAGGCGGCCAGCAGGTTGCTGGCTTCGAGGATAACTTTTCGGATATTGGCGTTGTGATCAGTATCGAAGTTAAAGAAGAGCTGATTCAATGAACTGGTTCGTTTTTCCAGGCGCTTCTGAGGGGTAATATCGAGAAGGATGCCGCTGATGTGATCGATGTTGTTGTCCTCATCGAAGACCGCTTGGCCTCTCACCTGGAGCCACCTGTTCTTGCCATCGCGGTTTCGGATGAGGTATTCCCGAACAAGATTGCTTCCCTGCTCCGTGGCAGAATGGAGCAAATCTGCTGCGAGGGAGCCGGTCTCGTCACCGCAGAGTGACGACCATAGGTCGGGCTCCGCCTCAAAAGCTTCAGGAGCGTACCCGGTTAGCTCTTTGATTTTCTCATCCACAAATTGGGTAGTCCCATCGGCAAAGACGGTGAACACCACTCCTGGGATATTTACGAGCAGACTTCTGAAGCGTTGCTCAGAACGTTGAATCGCTTTTAACTGCTGGCGTTCACGCCAGGCCCGGTTTAATTTGGCCTCAAACTCGTCGTTGCTGAAGGGTTTCTGGATAAAGTCTATGGCACCTGCAACCAGCACATCGTCATAAGAGTAGTGCATGTTGAAGGCGGTCATCAGTATGACGTCAGTTTTGGGATAGTGCTCTTTGATGAACTTGGTGAGCTGGAGTCCATCCATCCCCGGCATTGCAATGTCACTGATTACCAGGGAGAAGACCTCCTTTGCCAAAAGAGCTTTCGCCTCAGAGGGCTTGGAGGCAGTGGCTGACTCGAGGCCAATATTCTGGATGATCTCGGCGCAGAGACTGCGCACTTCATCAACATCATCCACCACCAGAATCTTACCCGCTGGTAGATCGGGCTTTAGCCAGGGTACCGGTTCGGTGTCATTCATGGGTGCCCCCGAATTTTTCGGGAAATGGCAGAAAAAAAATTTCTAAACAGCCGTATACTGTAGCATCTATCAGAAAAGATTTCAATTGGAATTCTGAAGGGATGCGGCTCCTCAACTCTCTTCGTCCTTCCTAACGGATTGCCGATGACGAGGCACATCTTTTTTCCTAGGGACAGCTCTTATAAGCAGTAGCAGGAAGAAAACAGCCACGAATGTCTTTATTGTCAGGGCGAAGACAGTATCTGCAGACCAGATGAACAGGATAGGAACAATGATAACTCCCAACAGTATCAGGAGGATGGTGATAGTATTCTCTTTGAGATTGGACATTTATCTGAACTCAGGTACAAGGTACAGGGTACAGGGCGTAAAGAAAGAAGTCAGGAGTCAGAATCCAGTAGCCAGTAGTGAGTGGTAAACGGTAAATCGTTATCGAGCATCTAATATCTCAAATCCCTCAATTCCTCAATCCCTTATCCCAAATTCGCAATTATTTCCCTATGCCCTATGCCCTATGCTCTATGCTCTATGCCT
>PPDG01000321.1 GCA_002899795.1 Desulfobacteraceae bacterium
AGCACCAAACCGGGGCCCCGCCCAGAGGGTGGGGACTCCGAAGGAGAAATCTCAGGGTTTCAGGTGTCGGGTGTCAGGTGTCAGGAAAAAAACAAAGCAGCTGAAACCTGAACACTGAAACCTGAAACCTTCAATTCCTCAATTTAAAATCCCTAAATCCTTATCACCTCAACTGTCTCTCCTGCGTAAAGTCCTTCGGCATGTCGATGGATACAAATAAGGCCATCAGCGTTTACCAAGGTGGAAATCAAAGCGGATTCACCAAAAATGGGGTCAGCTGTGAGACCGCTGTCTTCTTGCCGCAGCCTCACCCGGACAAAGTCTTCCCTTCCTTGTTTTGAGGCCACGTTTCGACTCAGTCGGGCCTGGATCGGCCTCCCTTCCCCCAGGGATAATGCGGTTCCGCTAAGGTAAGACATGAAGGGACGCACCAGTACCTGGAAAACCACCATTGCCGAAGCCACATGGCCGGGAAGACCCCAAAAGCCTTTTTCACCTGTCTTAACCAGGATAGTGGGCTTGCCGGGGCTTATCGCCACTCCATGGACCAGAACCTCACTGTGGTTGAGCGAGGTTAAGACGTCCAGAGTTAAATCACGGCTGCCCACCGAAGATCCGCCCGAGATAAGGCAGATATCTGCACCATCAAGTGCTTGTTGACATTTGGTCCGCAGTTCTGAGAACTGATCGGGAGCTAAACCTAACAGCAGTGGCACTCCCCCACACTCTCTTACCATAGCTGCCAGACTGTGGGAATTGATGTCTCGCAGTTCTCCTGGCCGGGGGTCTTGTTCAACGGGGACGATCTCGTCGCCAGTGCTGATGATTGCCGCTTTCGGTTGCCGCCTTACTGTTATCTTTTCTTGACCCAGCCCGGCCAGCAGACCAATTTCCTGCGCTCTGAGTCGCCTCCCTGCCTGCAATGCCACCTGACCGGCACGAAAGTCATCACCGGGTCGGATCACGTTTTCCAGCGGGGCCACACTGCGGCTGATAGCCACACTCTTCTGGTCCAGCTCTTCGGTGTATTCCACCATGACCGCACTGTCCGCGCCTGCAGGAAGCATGCCTCCGGTAGGAATCCTGGCCGCCTTGCCGTTGCTCAGCTCAAGTGCCGGGACCTCTCCCATGCCCACCTCACCCACAATCTCTAGGAGGGAAGGCAAACTCTCTGAGGCGCCGAAGGTATCCTGAGCTCTGACCGCATAGCCGTCAACAGTAGAGCGGATGAAAGGTGGTAGGTCCTCGTTGCTGACAATGGGTTCCGCCAGGATTCGGTTCAACCCCTGAGCCAAAGGAACCTCTTCAGTGTCGAGGAGAGAGAATCGTTGGAACTCACCCCACACCTGTTCGCGGGTTTTTACCTTGAAAAAATTTGTCTTCACGTTTTTCTTCGTGTCTCTTTTTGCTTTGCCGTTGATAGGGGGAGAGTTTTTATATCACGGAGAGAACGAGCATAACAACAGTTTTCGGGACTGCCCAATCTTGACACTGCTCACGGGAGCTTACTAATTTGCAATTATGTAAGAATGTCTTATATTATAGTTGCTTGCCGTTGCCGAACACCGGAAACTGGCAAAAAATGCAGCACCTTTATTCGAATAGGAAAGCGCCATGACGAATTCAGAAAATCCTTATTCTCATTCGCAGAGCCCCATTCCCCCTGAGGTTCAGCACCAACTGAGATCCGTATTGGATCAATTACCACATCCCGTCCCTCTCTATCTCTTTACGAAAGAGGGCCAAAACGACATCTATAATCAGGCCGCCAAAGAGATTGTTCGCGCCTTTGCTGGACTGGGAAGCAACATTGAACTTCACGAAATGGACTTCAACCATGACCTTGCCCAGAAATGGCAGGTGGATATCTCACCCACTATTCTCTTTGATCCCGAGCATTATTCTATCCGTTTCCTCGGGGCTCCTATGGGTGAAGAAGGCCGGATCCTACTTGAAGCAGTAGTCCTCATCGGACTTCGGCGTAGCAATCTCAGCGAACAGTCGCTCAAGATGATAGAGAAGATCAATTCCCCACGGATGGTGAGAGTATTTTCCAGCCCCACCTGCCCCTACTGCCCGCAGCAGGTGGTCAGCGCTCTCAAAGCAGCCATCGCCAAACCCGAATTGATTTCATTGGAGATCGTCGACATCCAGGCCAACCCCAACCTCGCCGACCTTTATTCTGCTCACAGTGTTCCTCAAACTTTTGCCAATGACACTCTGATTGCCCAGGGAGCTCAGCCAGAAGAGCTCTTCATACTCTCTTTGCATAAGATGGAGCAGCAGACCGTATTTATTCCGGATATCGACACGGAGCTGGTTGAAAATGATCTGGTCATTGTGGGAGCAGGACCAGCCGGGCTCACCGCGGGTATCTATGCGGTTCGCAGTGGGCTCAACACAGCGGTGGTGGAACGCGATACTCTCGGGGGCCAGGTGGCAACAACCCCCCTGGTGGAAAACTACCCCGGTTTCACCCAGGTGGGCGGCAAGGCCCTGGTTGATCTGCTCGTAAGCCATGCTTTGGAATATGTAACGATTTTCCAGGGAGAAGAGGTAATGGACATTCAAACTGGAGAAGGAATCACCGTGCTTACCAGCAGGAGGCGCTTCAAGACCAAGGCTGTTCTTCTGGCCACCGGGGCAACTCACAAACTCCTCGGAGTTCCTGGTGAATCCCACTTCTCCGGCCGCGGAGTCACCTATTGCAGCACTTGTGACGGACCTCTATTTAAAGGAAAAAAAGTCATTATGGTGGGAGGCGGCAACAGCGCCGTCACTGAGGCCCTCTATCTCCACAACGTTGGGGCGGACGTCACCCTGGTGCACCGTCGAGACACCTTGCGCGCTCAGGAACACCTGAGCAAGTATCTGTTCGCCGCCAACATTCCTGTCCTCTGGAACACCGAAGTAAAAGAGATACGGGGCGAGGAAAAAGTCCGAGAGGTTCTCCTCTACAACAACGTCACTCAGGAAAGCAAAACTTTACCTATAGACGGGGTCTTTATCGCCGTCGGCTACATTCCTGCCGTGGGGCTGGCGCAGAAACTTGGTGTGGAACTTACAGCCGATGGATTTATCAAGCGTGATGAACAGCACCGCACAAACATACCTGGCATCTATTCCGCCGGAGACGTGGAGGGAGGCTACAAGCAGATCGTGACCGCAGTGGGCCAGGGTGCCGAGGCTGCCCTGAGCATCTATGAAAATCTGATTCATCCATATTGGCTGGCACAGCCAGAGATCTCAGCAGACTGAGTTTTTGGAATGTGAGATTTTAGAGTGCGGAATTAAAGGTTTCAGGTGTCGGGTGTCAGGTGTCAGGGAATTAAAGCGAAAGAACTGAAACCTTAGTATTTGCGATTTGTGATTGCAGAATATGGGATGTGCGACGCTAAGGAAATGTGGATTTATCTCACATCTCAGATCTCACATCCTTCGAACATTGTAAGTATTTTTCATTTTAGACAATTTAGATCATTTTAGGCATTTTAGTTCATTTTATCTCACTTCACTTCTCCTGCCATACCGGACCCGTCGGCTGCGGTGGCGATGAAGCATCCACCACCGCCACTACTACTCCCGCCACCTCCACCTCCTCCGGCTGCCGCCTGCAGGTCGTCAACAAAGATGTCTGGGAACCCCAGGGTATCACCAACCACTAGGTTGTCAGCATCAGACTGGAAGGTCACGGAGCTACCATCGGCAGAGATGGAGGGGGAATTGCTGTCGCCGTTTCCTTGGACTCCGGCTAAATCCACACTCACCCGGACGGTGGAGATGGCACCGGGCTCATCGTATGTACCGTTCCCATCTGCATCGCGGTCGTGAACAAAGATGTCAACTTTCCCGTTGGTATCACCAGCCACAAGGTTAGTGGATAAGGACTCGAAGGCCACGTACCTGCCATCGGAAGAGTTGGAGGGGGCAGTGCTAGCATTGTTTCCTTCGACGCCGGCTGAGTCCACACTCAGCCGCTCAGTTACTTGCGACCAAGCCACTCCCCCTGCCTAGATGAGAAAAAGGAGTCCAAGCCCTACCAACAGCAGCCATATGCGCTTCAATCTCACTTATTTTCTCCTTCATTCCTCAAGCGACGGGAAAACGGGTCCACCATAGGGGCGAAGCACTTGAGAATGAGGAGGTTTTACCCAGCGTCCAGCCAAAACAATTGTAAATGTCCAACCTGTAAGTGCATGAAACCACAGATAATGAGCTCAAACAGGCGATTTTCAGTCTAGTTGCTCAAAGCCCATTACCTCGCCGCTTGTAATCAAGTTTGGAAGAAAAAGTGATGCCAAAAGATAACAATAACTGAGATTTCAGTTACTTATCTTGCCAAGATGCGTGAGCTGAAAAAATACTTCCATTTTTCTTTCCTACCAGCCGTAAAAAGTGGCCAAAACGCCATTTGAAAGGACGAATGATGGTGGGCCTCCCCTTGACAGGATCTTTATGTTACTTCTATTCTGATTTTAGTTGAAGGCTACTATAGGCGAGTTTCTGAGAATAAAAATAATCCTTAAGATATGGTTTCATTTCCGAGGTTATATGAGATGAAAAATATTATCATTGCTGTAACCTTGACTCTAGTAATCGCTCTGAGCCTAATGGCTACCGGATGTTCACCTAACTATGACAGCATGATCGCTGACAGCACGAAAGCCATAGAGAAAAACCCGGATGATGCTGAGGCCTACCGTGAACGTGCGAGCGCCTGGGAAGAGAAAGGCGACTATGACCAAGCTATCGCCGACTGCACCAAGGCCATAGAAATAAACCCAGATGATGCTAAGGCTTACTACTTTCGAGGTAACCTTTACAGGAAGAAAGGCGACTATGACCAGGCTATCGCCGACTGCACCAAGGCCATAGAAATAGACAGAGATGATGCTAACGCTTATTACTTTCGGGCAAGGGCCTGGGAAAAAAAGGGCAACATAGACAAGGCTATCAAGGACTGCGGCAAGGCTTTAGAAGTAAACCGCCAGGTTTGGATGGATGCGATTTTATACAAATATCGAGCAAGGCTGTGGTTAAAGATAGGAAAAGATCGTCGGTACAGAGAAGATCTCGCTAAAGCCCAGGAGCTTTCAGATTACGTCGATGAGGGTAGAGTCCTGCCGGACTGAAATTAGAGACCGTCCAATAATACACCCACCCGACCCCAGAGGAAATAGTCTTTTTTATTGACAAACATTCTCTTGTCCTTGATCTTAAGGTAGGCAAGACAACCACGGACTGAGGGGAAATTCCTATGGTGAGAAGAAAGAGGGTCACAGGTAGGACGATTTGGCAAGCGGTACTGATGGTTTCCGTTTTAGTGGTGATCCTCTTCGCTTCCTTTAC
>PPDG01000273.1 GCA_002899795.1 Desulfobacteraceae bacterium
ACTAAAAATTCCAAATCACAAATCATAGTGACTAAGGTTTCAGTGTTCAGTGTTCAGGTTTCAGCTTGTATGTCTCTTTTTCCTGACACCCGACACCTGACACCTGAAACCCTGAGATTTGGTGCTTGGAGTTTGGAATTTCTATTCCTCCACCAGTGCTCCAAAACAGATTCAATACATCTACCGCAGCAGCAACCTGCTGCAGCCCTTACCTTTGTGCCAACCGCTGAGTAGGATGGAGCATCTTACGCCACCAGATCTACTATGGCCCATCAGAGTTTTTTTCCTTGCACATGCCGCATGGTTCCTGTGAAAATAGACTGCTCTGATTATTACATTTGAGAGGTAGCAGTTTATGGCGCGGCCAGATGGTAATAACCTGAAACACTATCTCGGATTGATACTGCTCTGTCTCGTGCTCTACCTACCTGGGCTGACGACTTTACCCCCGGTGGATCGAGACGAGGCACGATTCGTTCAGGCTACGCGTCAAATGCTGGAGAGCAAGGACTTCGTACAGATCCGATTTCAAAACAAGCCTCGTAACAAGAAACCGATTGGCATCTATTGGCTCCAGGCGGCAGCGGTAACGATAACTGGGTCCTCCCGGACAAACCAAGTGTGGCCCTATCGCTTACCTTCCCTGCTGGGAGCCTTAGCGGCGGTGTTGCTCACATTTGGTTTTGGCAAGAATCTGTTTGATCAAAAGACGGGACTGTTGGCTGCAATTCTCACGGCGAGTTCTCTTCTCTTGGTGGTGGAAGCGCATCAGGCCACCACAGACGCAGCCCTGCTAGCCACAGTCGTGGCGGCGCAAGGATCGCTGGGAAACCTGTATGTTAGGGCTCGACGTGGCGAGGCTGTTGGCTGGGGGATGCCCATCCTCTTTTGGACTGCTCAAGGCATCGGCATCCTGATCAAAGGACCAATAACGCCCTTGGTCAGCTTGGTTACTATCCTTACTCTCATGGCGGTGGATCGGCAGGTATCGCTCCTCCGCACTTTACGGTTGCATCTAGGGATTCCATTGGTAGCCGTAATAGTCTGTCCGTGGGCAATTGCCATCACCCTGGCCACTGACGGCGCATTTTTTAGTGACGCACTCCGGTCGGATTTGCTGCCAAAGTTAGTTTCCGGGCACGAATCACATGGATTTCTACCTGGCTACTATCTGCTGCTGGTTGCTCTGACATTCTGGCCGGGATCGCTATTTCTCGGGCCGGCATTGCGTCAGGCTTGGAAACGACGCTCTGGGATGGGAGAACGCTTTTGTCTGGCGTGGGTAATCCCAGTTTGGTTGGTGTTCGAACTGATTCCGACGAAACTGCCGCATTACATCTTGCCGATATTTCCCGCACTGTCCTTGATCACAGCGCGTCTGCTCCTTACCGGGACAAAAGATGCATGGGACCTGTCGCGTTGGGGGCTTGCTCGAGTTGGCTTTGTCCTTTGGGTATTGGTAAGCGTAGTCCTGGCAGCTGCAATCGTGGCATTCCCGGTTTACATCGACGGCCGATTTGATATGCTCACGCTCTGGCCTGCCTTGGCAACGGTTCTTATGCTCATTTTGACTGCTTGGAACGCTTTTCGTGGCCGTTTGATGGAGGCGGCCATTGCTGCCGTGATCCTGGCGGTTCTCGTCTTAGCACCGACACTGCATGTTATCATGCCGAATGCGGATGGGCTCTGGCTGAGTCGGAGTGTGGCAAGAGCTGTAGAGCGGCATGGCGAGTCAGTCAGTGGTTTGCCACCAGTGGTTGCAGCCGCCGGATACCATGAGCCTAGTCTCGTCTTCCTCTGTGGTACTGATACCAAACTGGTGAATGCGCCTCAGGCAGCGTTACACCTCAGGCAAAATCCGAGCGGCCTAGCCCTTATAAGAGAAAGGAAAGATGATCTATTTCATAAAACACTTTCCGGCTCTAATGGGTCAGTTTTACTGCTGGAGACGATAAAGGGGTTTAATTACACAAAGGGTAAACGGCTGACTTTGAATCTCTACGGTAGGCCAAATAAGTGAAATTTACTCAAAATAGAAAACCTGGTCCTTGGGGTCAGGTCAGAGTTCAATGGGTTTGGCGGTAAAGAACGCGAGCTGTCTTGGGGTACTGGAGGAATAGAAAACCCTAATCACAACGACTGAGGTTTCAGGTTTCAGCTTCTATGTTTCTTTTTTCTGACACCTGACACCTGACACCTGACACCTGAATCCTCAACATCGACAACACCGACCAAAGAGTACATGAATAACAATACTCAACATCAGACTTCAAGCAAGCGGATTGCAAAAACAATATTAATTTCGCTTCCACTTATAGTGTTATTTTGTGTTGTCGGTTATTTTTTCTTTGACTTGCCCATAGCTAAATATTGCGATTCAGTTTTTTCCAGCAACAAAATCAGGAGAATCCTAAAAGATATCTCCAAACTGGGAATAGCAACATTTTACCTAATTTGTTCAGCTATAATTTTTATGTTTTTTAGATTTATAAGGAAAAGAGAAATATGGTCCAATAGAGCTTTATTTGTGTTCTTATCCATTTCGTTGTCGGGTGTGTTGGTACTTATAACTAAATTCATTTTTGGAAGATACCGACCAAAGATGTTTTTCGAAGAGCAATTATATGGTTTTGAATTTTTCCAGTTGAAAGGCAAGATAACTTCCTTTCCCTCCGGACATGCCAGCACGATCGTTGCCTTGATGCTAGCGCTATATTTCATCAGTCCCAAATACAGAGTGATTTATTTTATAATTGCTTTTGTAATTGTTATCAGTAGAGTGTTTGTATGCCATCATTACCTAACTGACGTGGTTGTCGGTTCTTATGTCGCCGTAATCACCACCCTGTGTCTTAAACAATTTCTGGACAAGAGTGGGATTGCGATTCAAGAATAGAAGGGCTCTTTGTTCGAATCTGGGTAGTAGAGATGGATATTTCAGTAGTGGTTCCGGTCAAGAACGAAGAGGACAATATCGACCCTTTGGTAGATGAGATCTGTGCTGCTCTAGACGGTCTTATGGAGTACGAGATTGTCTATGTGGATGACGGGAGTTCGGATAAGACCTGGGAGCATCTTGTCTCCCTAGGGCAAAGACTATCTCAGCTCAAGATCATTCGTCTCCGGAAAAGTTGTGGTCAGAGCAATGCCATCCACACAGGAGTCAAGGCGGCGCGTTCTTCTTTGATAGTCACTCTGGATGGTGACGGACAGAACGATCCGGCTGACATCCCAAGGTTAGTGGAGGTTTTCAAGTCACCGAACCGTCCGCCTGACTTGCAGCTTGTTGCCGGCCACCGACGAAAGCGCATGGATAGCTGGGTGAAGCGCGCGTCGGCACGCGTGGCCAATGGGGTCAGAGGTTATCTGCTCAAGGATCGGACCCCGGACACAGGCTGCGGACTCAAGCTATTTCCCCGGGAAATATTTCTGGAGTTACCCTTTTTTGATCATATGCATCGTTTTCTCCCCGCACTTATTCTGCGCAGCGGCGGGGCTGTAGTCTCAGTAGAAGTTAACCATCGACCACGTAAGTACGGCCGGAGTCATTACGGTATTTGGGATCGGCTTTGGGTGGGAGTTGTGGACCTATGCGGGGTCATGTGGCTGCAACGACGGAGCAAGGTCGCGGAGATCGAGGAGGTAATGAACTTTGAAAATTGATACCGCTTGGTTGATCATAGGGTTTGTAGGTCAGGCAGCATTTGGCCTGCGTTTTTTCATTCAATGGCTTCACAGTGAGCGCCATGGGCGCAGTTTGATTCCTATCGCTTTTTGGTATTTTAGTCTGGCCGGCGGAGTCATTTTGTTCAGTTATGCCCTACACAGGCGTGATCCGGTGTTTATCTTGGGACAGTGCACCGGTGTTTTCATCTATAGCCGCAATCTCCATTTGGTCTACAGGGAACGCAGGCAAAAGGCCAATGCTGGCTAAAAATTCCAAATAACAAATCACAAATTCCAAAACTGTTTTGGTCATTTGGTATTGGAATTTGTGATTTGTTTGTAATTTGGTGCTTGGAATTTGATATTTTGCAACGCTCCAACCCTCCATTACTCCCACAGGATCCCGCATGAGGAAAAGACTAAATATTTGGAAAGCAATGATATGGAGTTGCTTACCAGTAGGGATATCTGTAACGGTACGGGCGTCTGTACCACGGATCATAATAAGGGTAATAAGGCCCGATATACTCTCCCTCCTTGGACCAGAGATGAATCTCCATGGCCTCAATAACAGGATATACATAGGTGAGATTTCCTAATTCCCTCTCCTGACTTCCAATAACCTTGCCGCCAACGGTAACCCTTCTCTCTTTGCTATAAACCACCGGATCCAAGAATTCGTTACTCGTAACCATGAAACGTCCTTCAGAGAGGTCCGATGATTTCGGTCTGTTCTGGGAATCCAGTGGTGCTTGCAACACGGTAATCCGAGAGCCATCCGTTTCGTTTGCTGTTTCCAGGATGTACCCCCCAACAATTACAACGCGGCCTTTATAGTCATCTATTTGCTTCAGGAGTGCTTCAAAGGGAACTGCGTCTCCGGCCTCTTCCCGCACCTTTTTGGAAATGGCAGGGGAACAGGCGGTAAATCCACCAAGGAGGAGGAACAACAAGACATATCCCGCTATTGATATGGAAAGTCGCCCCATCATGTTTGCCCTATCAGAATTGAAGCTCCCTGTCCCGCTTTAGCGGGACTAAAGCGGGACAGGGAATCTTCGAAATGTAAGGGAGAGATCCCATTTTATTGTAATTCGCTCGCCAAACCCGCAGTCCCGCCCGGGCGGGACGGGGATGAGCTCGCTGTAGCATTTTGAATCCTTGTTAAAGGCTCACCCGGCAATTATATACGACTCCCATGATCATCTGTCCTAAAAGCTACAATTATATATAGTGGGAGGATCGAGAATCGCAGAGTGTAGATTAAAGTATGTAATCTAAACTTCGGGGGAGCAAAACGGACTCTACCGCTAATAGGCAAAACCAGCGTCCCACCTTTCTTTTGACTTTACAACGCTCAGGCTTTCCCTGCACTGATCATTGCGCCATAGAGAACCCGTAGGCAGCGGTGTCGATAAAACAACCGCCTCCCGATGCGCCCGGATTATCTTTCTCGTAATTTGACACAGTAACGTTTGTTGAATCACTAGACTGCAAGCCGCTGTCATCTTTAACTATCAACTCGAAGACTAGTGGTTGGTCATCACTGTCATCAACACTTGGAGCCTCAAAGGTCGGACGCTCCTCTGTGGGATCAGAAAAGGTGACCGACCGCCCTGCTACCTGTTTCCACCGATAGGACTCAATGCCGTCATCAGG
>PPDG01000569.1 GCA_002899795.1 Desulfobacteraceae bacterium
GCATCTGTTCCAATCAGTGTAATAAAATAGCTAGCCGCAAGCGGGCACTCGTCTCTTATCCACAGTTGGACGCTGCTTTTCACATCCGGATATGAATCTTCAAAGGAGACCTCTACCCACGGAGTACTAGCTGAGCGGAAATCAGTAAAACCATCAGTACAGTAGTATGCCATAACGGGGATGGTGGATCCATTTTCTAGCGAGAGATATTCAATTCCTTCACTAACTTCAGTCACCTTGATGCCACCAGTCGTGGCACATTCCCATTCAACGCCTTTCCAGGTCTCAGTTTGTTGGCTGAGAGCCTTTCCAGGTATCATCAAGAAGACCACCGTAGCAATAAGCAGTATGATCTTTTTCATCTCTACCTCCTTGAAGATTCCCTTTGCGAGCATCTCATTCTTGCCTTTGCTTAATTGGGAAAGTCTATTCTCAAAAAGGTTCTTGGTTTCGATATTTTGGCTCGCTATAGACTATTCCTGGTTCCCAACGCTTCCGCTTGTATTGTTTCCTTTTGTAAAGCCGCATGAAAAAACAGTATGTTCTTGTATACTTTATAACCTTTCGCAATTTAGTCTGTTCGCAAGTCTATTGTGAGGTAAAAGACAACATCGCCTCACTCAATTGAGTATAAATTTCCTATTAATTAAGCATATATCGGCATTTTGTGAGCGATAATAGAAGCCTGCTTAAAAAGCATAATAGCAAGCTTCGTATGCCATATTTTCCTAGCTATAGGGCATAAACTATGCCAAGCAGACATTTTAACGATCAGCGAGAACTTCTTAGAAAATTCGTTCTGCTGGTTCAATTCTGCTTTATTCAAAGGGGAAAATTTGGTGCGACAAATGAAGGCAGGAATGAAAAAGCGGAGTCACTGACTCTGCTATACTATCAAAAATGAATACTCGTACTCTTTGAGATTAACACCTATTCGTACAAAAGCCTCCCTGCAATTTTGGCGCTAATTTCTTCGCACGAGCGGTCGATCTCCTCCTGCAGCAGCCGCGAGTCATTGTCCACGTAATCAGCGAGCTTAAAAGATTTATCACTGGCCCAATGAATATCCTTGGAAAAGACTTCTTCCTCGTCACCAGCTCTTACAAATCTACAGTGCACTGTCATGAAAAAGAAGATATTCGGATTTTCGCCTGGGCCGGATTTAAAGCCAACACTCCTCACGCTGGCCTCAAGAACATAGTCTATTCCATCTCTTTCAAAGAAACGATAGTTGGGTTCTTTATCAGGGTCATGAGCCCCTTTCCCTTGCAGGAGGTCGAGGCGGCAATCAGTTAGCTCCACAACAGTCTTTGAGAGGTAAACTGAAATTGTCTCTTGAATCTTGAACTCCCCAATTGCATTCGTGATTACCCGCCTCATTTCTTCAACTTCATCATCAGGTACAGCTAGTTTCCGATTTTGCGCCGCCGTATCACACCATCCGGCGCTCGCGGCGCCGGCACAGATGGCGAGATCTAAGAACCAGAGACCCGTGGCCGGAACCTGAGCAATGGCTTGCCCCGCCCCGTTCAAGTTTTCTTCCCAGCCCCCCGGGGTATCAACCTCAGCCTCTGGTAGAAAGAGCGCTGGTACTACACCAATGGTGCCAAGCCCGACATTACACTTTTTTTCTGGTGGAGGTAACTCTGACCTGATCTTTCCAATTCCGAAATCAACAACTAACCCGTTTTCTGCAATCACATAGAAATCAACTCTAGCATAGGAGGGGTAATATTCTAACAGCCTATCCTCATATCTAAATACAACATATTCTCCCCTCTTCTCGACCCAGTCTGGTTCTCCCATAATGTTGGTCGCTCTGTCTTCCACCATACCTTTTTGCAACCTACGAAATCTATCGCCTGTGGCACACCCTATGAATGCTAATAGTATGAATAGAACAAGTATTTTCCTCATGTTCGACTCCGCTTTTTAGAGTTCTGCGGAATGGATTCTGAAACTCATAGAATTTTAGAAACGAAACGATATCCCTGTCAAGAAATGATGTGTATCTAAAGTAGTCTCCACTTTCAGCCTAGTACGGGGCTCATACCCAAGAATCCATTCCTCAGTTTCATCTTTATAATTTATTTCATAGTGGGTATAGCGGTACTCCCCGAATATGCCAAAGTTTCTGTGGAACTGCCAAAGAAGACCCGTCCGAAAGTCCCATCCGTTCTCGAAACTCCAATCAGACACTTTTTCCGAAACTGCCGGTCGAAAATCTACGGTCATGTCATAATAGATTATGCTCGGGCCCCCACCCAGGTAGGGCTGAATCTTGCCGTGAGGATAATCATCACTAATGAGTAAGGGCCATCGGAGCATAAGCAAGATTGACAAGGGAACTATCGAGAAGTCCACTTTTTCGGAATCTGCCTCGAAATAAGACAAGTCGGCCGCAAAGCCAAGATAGTGAAAAACATCTAACCAGTAGCCAATCCGACCTCCAAAGGTAAATGAAGTGCCGTAGCTTGTTCTTTCAGAAGCGCTTTGCCTAGAAAAGTACCTGTCTACCTTTACCTCAGAGTCATCAGTAATTGCTGCCCCAAGGTAAAGGTCAGCAAGCCATTCAGCTTGTATTAGAGCAGGTTGTACACTTATGAGAGCAAACACAGTCACTGACAAAAACAGTTTATATCTCAACTGCTACCCTCCGTTGGCTGGTCTCTCCTCTATGCCAGGTGACCGTCTGTTTGGATTTAAGTCAGCCGCGGGCTCGCTTAGAACTCCTTTCTTGTTTTGTTATTATGGCAATCCACATGCCAAAAGCGGCCTCTCGCTTCTATTCAAGTTTCGGCTTGTGATCTCTGGTCGATCTGCAGCGAGTTTTGCAAATATAATCATGTAAATCCGAGGCCTTATGTCTGGCTCGGGAGAAACAAGCCTTAGTTCAATAATGTTCAGGTTGCTTTTAGAGATATGGACACAAAATGGGTAAGAGTAATGTGGAGGGTGCAACAAATATTGACAGGATTTTAGATTGTTCTGAGATAACTAATTAAATCAGTAATTTTCAGTATAGCAAGGAATGTTGACGGTGCAAGAAAAGTTGCGCCGTCTTGATTGGCAATCAAAGAATTCAGTAGTCAGTGGACAGGAGACCGGAGAAAAAAATGAACCACCAAGACACGAAGACACAAAGACACAAAGACAAACAAATAGTAGTGACAAGAACTCAACTGAGCAAGTTCGAAGAATGATGTGATGTTTTTTGCTTATTTAATCTTGGTGGCTTGGTGCCTTTGTGGTGAGAAAAAATGAACTACCAACGACCACGGACAACTGACAGCAAGTCCTGCCCTCGGCCCCCTGTCTCGCATTTCCAGCTTTTCTCGCTCGTCTCGCAGGCGAAAGAAGTGAGCTCCTAATACCAAACATAAATAGTCACAACGAAATGTAGGAGCAAAATAGCCATCTGAAGCCAAAGATAACTCGTTTTCTTACGACGAATAGAAAAATAGATCGGTATGGTAATAAGGTAAAAATATATGATCAACGTTAGGGAGATAAAATAATGTGAATAAACAGGACGACCATGTATCAAGTTTGAAAGATAAAAATATAAGAAACTTGGAAGATCTAAAAAGTAAATCTTAAGAGATCTACTTACAGTACCCATTGAGAAATATGTAAAAACATATAATCCTATAGCGAACGTATATACTGAGAAAAAATGTATAAAAAATGCTTTCGTTCGGCTCATAATCTATGATGAAATGGGAGGAGCGACCTTTACATGAGCGGTTTTTTTGTCCTCTTCTTGGGAAATGGCTTCAACTACCCAGGGCAGCAGATTGCCTTTCGTGTCATAGAAATCAAAAAATTTAACAATTGTCTTTTTAGCATTATCCAGAGCTTCTTCCGAATCCAGATGTTTACCCATACGAATATACTCGATTGGCGTAATGAATGGCTCCTCCATGCTAAAGCCATACTTTACACATCCCATATGTGCGCACTTCGCATGGAGCGGATGTTCTTGCTCATAGTATGTTCCCGTAGCGGTAATATACGCCTCACGTACCTTGCAGTTATTACATCCTTCAATTTTGATGAAATAGGGTATTTCTTTCTTGTTGTTAACCATCTGCTCTCCTTTTTAAAGAAAAAAGGGGACGCTGGTGAAATAATGACATTTATTCACGGTGGATAGCGCGTCGTTGTCGGGACAACAGTGAGCTCCCCTCTGCCCTCTACCTATCACAACAAATGACAGCGAAGCGTTTTGACCTAGTGACGCCGAAGGCATATGACCATTACCAAATCCGCAATCCGCAATCCGAAATCCGCAATTTTCCCTCTGTCCTATACCGCCTCGATGGTTGAGGGGGGTTTGGGTGCTATGTTGTACGTAACGCTGACAATGCCAGGGACATTGCTGAGAATCTCGCTGGCGAGCTTTTCAAGGATTTCGAATGAGAGGTGAGTTGGTGTTGCCGTTCGCGCATCCACACTTTCCCAACAACGCACCTCAATCTGTTGGCCGAAATCGCGGTTACCGTCGCGCATGCCGGTCACGCGGTCTTTATGAAGGATCGCCATATACTGGAATGCATCGGTAGCTTTCAGCAACTGCTCGACAATGACTGTTGCTTTGCGCACCGTCTCGATGCGCTCTGGGGTCACCGCGCCTATGACGCGTGCGGACAGGGCCGGTCCCGGAAAGGGGATGCGCTCGAACAGTTCGGCCGGAAGACCAAGAGCCTTACCAATTATTCTAACCCCGTCCTTGCGAAGCTGAACGAGCGGTTCTATTATGCGGTAGCCAAAAGCTTCTTGCGGGTCGATCCCGAGTTGCTCGAACACATTGTGCTGCCGCTTTATCCCTGCAATGGTTTCGTCGACATCGGTCAGGATAGTCCCCTGCAGTAGATACTTTGCCCCACTTTCCTTGACCATGCGCCCGAACACGGTCCGGTAAAAGGTCTGGGTAATGGCCTCGCGCTTCTCTTCCGGATCGGCGACTCCCTCGAGCGCAGCAAAGAACTCCTGGCGCGCGTCGACCACGTCCACCTCGACGCCGAACTCTTGGAAAAGGCCCACTACCTGCTCGGCCTCTCCCTCACGCATGAGGCCGTTTTCAACAAAAACTGTCTTGAGGTTTTTGCCCAGGGCTCGATGTCCAAGCATGGTCACAGTGGATGAATCGACGCCTCCGGAAAGGGCATTGATCGCCAATCCGTCCCCAACGATGTCCTGGATGTCTTTGATCTTCTCATTGATGAAGTTTTCGGGATTGAGTTCCTGAGCCGTGATCTCCTTAATCATGGGACAAGCTCCTTTGTAATGAGGGTGTTTCGCAGAAGA
>PPDG01000391.1 GCA_002899795.1 Desulfobacteraceae bacterium
ATGCCGCTGGCCCAAAGATCCTTAGGTAATCTTTTAACGCCCTGTCCCCACCTTTTCGAAACATTTCTCTAGGCCTCTTTTCTTGCCGGTGCTTTGTCCACCATTCTGATTTGGGTTAAAAAACTCCCTATTTTGTCTGAACCTAAACATTTGAGCGACGGAAGTCAATTTCATAAAGACAAGACCAGCGAGGGCTTGCCCAGGTGAAAAATACTATACTGCCTTGCCTTTTGAGTCCGGTATGGTTATCAGAACTGAATAACGAGACGGGCGGGACTAGCGAGCCGGGTGAGACGCGTTAGACGAAGGCATCTTGGAAAAGCTTTCATCCCATTCTCGCCCTGCCCGCCCGATTTCACGTCTCGCCACCCCGTAATGTGGAGTGGGCTTTGCGCACCAAATGAAGGTGATGACCGGATGGACCGTCGCATGTTTCTCAGAAAGTTCATAGATTTAGGAAAAAAGGCAGCTTTTCTTCACCTCCTCGCTGGCTGCACGAATCTTAAGACCAGTGCCAGCCAAACCGCGGAGGAAGCCCCGCCTTCACCGTTCAAGGACTACAGTCTGCGAGAACTGGCCCAAGAAAAACTCCATCACGGTGATGATCGCTTTGTTAACCCCTTCAGCAACAAAGAACATGGGAACATGTTACGCGTTCTCCACTGGAAACTGTTCAGCCAGAACCAGTTCAGGTCCTACTACGACCAGGAGCAGGTGGTGCCGGTATCCATCGACTGGGAACCCATCAGAGATCACGGGAACCTATCGGTCACTTTTGTAAAACATGCCAGCGTCATGATCAAGGATCAAGATCAATATATACTACTGGATCCGGTCTTTTCTGAAATCTTTCAATTCATCAAGGACTTTTCCCCACTAGAGTTTGATGTGCGGGAGATCCCCCGACCAGACCACATCCTCATATCCCACGGACACTACGATCACCTGGATTCCCGCTCACTGGCTGCTCTGGGTCGGGACACCCATGTTATCAGCCCCCTGGGCTATGACGACATATTTGCCGACCTCAAGATGAACAATCGAACCCAGCTGGACTGGTTTGGCACGTTTGAGGACGGTAAAAGAGAAATTATCTTCCTTCCATGCGACCACTGGACCATGCGTAACCCACTCGAGGGACCAAATACCTCTCTCTGGGGCTCGTATTTATTGAAGACCGCCTCAGGGGCGACAATATACCTATCTGCAGATACAGCCTATTTTGATCGCTTCCAGGAAATTGGCAGAGAATTCTCCATCGATCTGGCCATCATTAACCTCGGAGCGTACGAGCCCCGCTGGTTCATGGCCGGCAGCCATATGAATCCCAGTGATACGGTTCAGGCTTTCAAGGAACTTGGAGCCGCCCGCCTAATGGTCACTCATTGGGGGACTTTCCGCTTAGGGGACGAACCAGTTTACTTTCCGCCCATGGAGATCAAAAGAGAGATGGAAAAAGAAGGTCTATCGGACCGGTTGGTCCATCTCAACCACGGTGAGACACTATTCCTCTAGTAACTATCAACATATTGTGCCAGACTAAATTCCAGCAGACGTTTCGTCTAAGGGATATAATATAAATTTTCACGGTGATCCGGGCTGGTTTGCATTTCTCATCATTATCTCCACTCTGCCCCATCCTTGGGTCCGTCCGGTTCTTAGCAGGATGGCAGTCTTACCTATTGACAATCATGCACTGATCATTAATGTTGGTGTCTAAAATTACGAATAACTCCAAGACCTATAGTGGAACTCTTTAAAATCGACTTTTTTTAGTCCCGAGGTATCTTATGAGATTTCAGGCGGTGAGAGTGTTTTGGTTCCTGTCGATGCTGATGTTCATCTTTTTAACATTAAGCGGTGGGCTGGCAGCCCAGGAACCTAAAGCTTCTCAGCCTTCCCCTACCCCAGAGGAAAAGGAGCCTTCGGTACCGAGCCTGGCCGAACTTAGCCCTTTGGCTACGGAGCTGGCCGAACGCTCGGCCGTTCTCGAAAAAGATATTGCAGCAGTCTTCGATTTATCTGCGGCTGAAAAAAGCTTGGCTAAGATAGTGAAACGCCAAAAAAAACTCTCTGGACAATTGCAAGACTTAAAGACCACCGGAGGTTACGGCTACTACCATCTTGCCGAGCTCAAAGTAGGAATAGGAATCGAAGCCAATTCCCTCCAGAAGACGGTCGATTCCCTTACCGAAGCGATCAACCAAACTGGAATTTGGGAAACAGAGTGGTTGAACGAGAGTAAACGATGGAAGGAGTTGCGATCTTCCGTCCCGAAACATGTGCCACTCAAAACGATGGCGCCCACTTTTGCAAGAGCCCAAGATATCATCGACAGATCGGTCAATCTCATCAAGCAACAACTAAAATTTCTGCTCGCCGCACAACAAAGGGCAGGGGAAATCCAGGCCGGGATGTATTCGCTTAAGGTCGAAGTAGATGATTTGCTCTTGGCCGTTCGCCATGACGTCTGGGAGAAGTCAGCTCCTTCGATGTTTTCGTCCAAGTACTATACCCAATTCAGCAAAGGGCTGTGGGAAGAACTACAAAAAGGTCTGAGTATCGTCTCATGGCCAGGTCGGCAGTTTTTGCAACGACACGGATGGTTGGTATTCCTCCAGGTCTTTCTTTCCTTAGCCCTTACAGCTAGCATAGTCCGTCATCGGAGTCTGCTGGAGGGGGAGGAGCGATGGCGGTTTATTGCCAGAAGACCTCTTGCCGCTGGGATTTTCGTTGGCTTCACGCCCCCCCTGTCACTCTATGGGCCGATTCCAGGCACGTGGGCTTTGGCACTTAGCGCTGTTGTCACAATCGCCCTGGCTCGTCTTGTGGGGGGGGGCGTAGTTAAATTCTGGAGAAAATGGCTTGTCTATGCTCTGGCTATCTTTTTGATCACAACCAAGTTGCTCAGGGTTTTTGGCCTGCCACTTCCGCTTTTCCGGTTGTACGTTTTCTCTACGGCACTGATTGGCATGGTCCTGTGCATCTGGCGCTCAGTGGAAAGTGTCCGTAGTGGAGGCTCGCTCCTGTATGCCTGGATTTTGCGTTTGGGTGGCTTGGTTTTCCTGGGGGTAATAATAGCGGAGATAGGTGGCTACAACGCCCTAGCTGCTCATGTGCTCGAGTCCTCGCTGGGGACGACCTTTATCGTGCTGGCGGCTTGGATGTTAATGCTCATGACTCGAGGTTTTTTAGAATGGGCAATGCAGAGCGCCCCTCTCAAGAAAATTCCGTTTTTGCAAAGTAAGGCGAATGTGATTGTCAGCAGGTCGGCACTTTTGGCCAACCTCCTCGTAGGGGCCCTTCTCCTTACCTTCATTCTTGTGACCTGGAGGCTATACGACAGGCCAATTGAGGCAATCCAAGGACTCATGTCATTCGGTTTCACCGTGGGGTCTCGGCAGGTTACTGTGGGATTGATTTTTGCGGCGGCGGCCTTCCTCTACGGTTCGTTTATCATATCCTGGGCCGTGCAGGCGATGCTCATGGAGGGGGTGTTTACCAGACGCCAGCTGCAGGTTGGAGTGCGGATTTCAATGGCAAAGTTAGTCCACTACGGCTTTATATTCGTGGGCTTCTTATTGGCGTTGGTGGCACTGGGTGTTCAACTGAGAGATGTCACAATCATTGCTGGCGCCCTGGGAATTGGAATCGGCTTTGGCCTCCAGGGAATTGTGGTTAATTTAGTCTCGGGTCTAATCCTTCTCTTTGAAAGGCCCATCAAGGTTGGTGATTATATTGAGCTTGGCCAGAAATGGGCTGAGATCAAAAAGATTGGGCTTCGAGCGACCGTTGTCGAGACTTTCGACCGGGCGGAGGTCGTCGTTCCCAACAGCGACCTTGTCTCTACCCAGGTAACCAACTGGACGCTTTCAAATCGGTTTATACGGCTTATCATTCCGGTTGGGGTGGCATATGGTTCTGACGTCTCACTGGTCATGCAAACTCTTATGGAGTGTGCGGAGGCAAACTCGATGGTGACGAGAGTGCCCACTCCTAAGGTGTTTTTCCTGGCATTCGGAGAAAGTTCTCTCGACTTTGAGGTTCGCGTCTGGATATCGGATGTTGAGAACAGGCGACAAGTGCAGAGTGATCTCCACCAGGAGATTGACCGGAGGTTCCGGGAGTTGGGAATCGAAATCGCCTTTCCGCAGAGAGATCTGCACCTACGCAGCATAGACGAATCGGTTAGTTCAAGGTCGATTAGTCCTAAAGGGCAGCCTCTCAGTGTAGTGTCGCGGGAAGAAGATGACGGGGAAGGTGAGTGAATTGAGGTTATGAGCGGAGCACTCGAATCAGATGAACGGTCGCAGTCGCCAGGAGAGGAGATCGCCAATAGCGTTAGCCATGGCGTCGGCCTCGTAGCGGCTCTTGTCGCGGTCCCAATACTGATCGACGCAGCGGTTCGGCGTGGTGGCGCAGCTGGCATTGTCGGCGCGAGCGTCTTCGCGGGAACGATGGTTCTGCTGTATCTGACATCCACGCTATATCACGCCTTACCAAAGAACAAGGCGAAACGTGTGTTTCAGGTGCTCGACCACGGAGCTATCTTCCTCCTCATCGCCGGCACCTACACTCCTTTCACTCTCGGTGTGCTGCGTGGTGGGTGGGGCTGGACCCTGTTCGGTCTCGTGTGGGGACTGGCGGTGCTGGGCATAGTCCTGAAAACCGTTGGAAGCGTTCGGATTACGTGGCTCTCGACTTGTCTCTACCTCGGAATGGGGTGGCTTGTCCTTATTGCAGTTCAGCCTCTCTGGCTTCGCATGCCTTTGTCGGGCTTAGCGTGGCTCGTGGCTGGGGGGCTCGCGTACACTGCGGGCGTGGCGTTCTTCGCAGCTGAGCGCTTGCGCTACAGCCATTTCATCTGGCACCTGTTCGTTCTCACAGGCACTTGCTGCCATTTCTTCGCAGTGCTCTGGTACGCGGCCTGACAAGTCAATCAACAGACCAGAGCCGAAAGTTTGAATTAAGGGATGTAATGTAACCTTTGCCATGATCGAGGAGACTGCTATGAAAAAACTCATTATTTTCTTGATATTCCTCCTTACTTTCGTTGGTTGTGGGATCAAGGGAGGCAAATCATTCTCGGATTTAGAACAACCTGATGCTTTTTGTGAGGTAATCCAGAAGCCAGACCCCCTATTGATGGGAACATGGGAGGGTCGTTATACCAGACAGACCACCAAAGGCATGGACAAGAACTATGTAAAATATCGATTTATAGAATACGATGGCAAATACGCCCTTTACTTTTATCGCACCAACCAAAGCGGACAAAAAAAGGTAAAACAATGG
>PPDG01000037.1 GCA_002899795.1 Desulfobacteraceae bacterium
CTTCGTGGTTAATCCTACCCTCGTTTGTCTCTCAGCGCCACAGGCTGAGAAGGAAGAGCGGTGTTTGCGGCTGGAAGCGACTCATGAGAGCACCCGGTGTCGCTTTATTACCCGACTCGATGGAAACGGTGCGACTCACCTGCAACAGCAGCCACTCGTGGGCCAACTCAGTTTGCTCCACAAATTTCAGGGCTCGGCCAAGAGTTTCCGTAGTAACCACACTCACCACCACTCGACCTCCCGGCTGAAGCCGTTTTTCCACAACCTTCAGAATGTCAGCAAGGCTGCCGCCACTACCGCCGACAAATACCCGATCAGGATCAGGCAAATCCTTTAGAGCTCCAGGTGCCTCGCCCAATACAGTTCTGACCCCGAAGCCTCCCAGCCGCTGTGAATTCTCCTTGATCATTTCTAATCTGCCCATCTTCCTCTCGACGGCGTATACTCTCAAGCCGGGCGCAATCCTGACCGCCTCAATCCCCACTGAACCAGAACCTGCCCCCACATCCCACATGACCGCATCTTCTTTTACTTGGAGTTCGGCCAGAATCAGGGCGCGTGCTTCCTTTTTGGTGATCAGGGATTTCTCCTTCCGAAATCGTTCGTCTTCAAGACCAAACCTTATTGTTTCTTGTTGTTCTTCAAGCGGGTAGAGGACCATTACATTGAGCGGGGCAAATTGCTTCCCGGCAGCGGTCACAAGATCGGCCTCCCAACACTGCTCTTCCTTTGAACCTATCTCTTCCACCACTGCCACTTTGCGGTTTGCCATTCCAAATTCAAGGAGTAACTTTGCCAGCCGATCCGGCGTGTTTTTCGGGTCTGTATAGATGGCTATGCACCCTGGATCGGCAAGCTCAGGAAAGAATTCCATGGGCTTACGTCCGTGTACACTAACGGTTCGGGCTCCGTTCCACGGCAACTTGAGTCGAGCAAATGTTTTCTGCAGGGCGGTAACGTTGGGAAGAAACGAAACGCTTTCAGGGCCAAAAACCTTCACAGCCAGATTGCCGATGCCAAAAAAAAGAGGATCTCCCGAAGCCAGGATCACCACTCGCTTGCCGCCGGCCTCCTGTTTCACCGCCTCCAGCGTTGTGGCAGGATTTGCGCCCAGGACCCAGGTTCTCTCTCTTTGTCCAGCAAAAACGGCAAGCTGACGTTTACCACCCACCAGCACTTCGGCTGCCTCAATAGCCTCCCGGTGCGCTTCGGTCAGGTCTTCAGGACCAACACCCAAACCCACGACGGTCACATTATCTTTGAAATTGGCATCTATTTTACTCATACCTGGCTCGCTGCTGTTGGTTTGGAAATCCGAATATCGAATATCGAAATACGAAACAATTTTCAAATATCAAAATTGTCCTGCGGACTCCCCACCTTCGGCGGGTCCCCAGTTTCAAATGACCAAAACATATATCTGAGACCCTAAACTACCTCTGTTTTGAACATTTGAGCATTGGTGCTTCGGATTTGTTTCGGATTTCGTGCTTCGGATTTCGAATTTAAGTAGGATGGGTACTGCCCATCCTACGCCTTAAAGATGATTTGTCCATTATAGTCGAACAAAAACAACTGAATGTCCAGTTTACCTTGGGAATGGTTCCTGCTCACTGCCATGGCTCTTTCTGAAAGCTTGGGAATAATGCTCTCTGTGCTCCTCGTCTCCTGCATGATCTCGAGGGCATGTCTGGCAGTGTTTGCTCCTACCAGTCTTTCTATTAGTTCCTCTGGTTCTCCGGCCTCTCGAGCCATCTCCCTTAAAATACCAAGATCCATGTTGGCGCTGCTGGCGTGGGTATAGTGCAGCCCCATGGCCATTTTTACCAGTTTGCCAATAAAGACCGAGTGAGTGACCTTGGTAAAGCCCAGTTTAACTGCTGCCTCCACGCCGAATCCAAAAAAGTCGGCAATCTGGACAAAACATTCCTCGGGTAGGGTGGTGAGCAGTCTCCTGGCAAATCGTTCGCTCTTGCCGCCGGTACTCAGCACTAGTTCGCGGCCCGCAGCTCGTGCCACCGCCAGAGCCGCCTCTATGGTTTCCTTGTACGCCTGGTGTGATAGCGGGCGGACAATTCCACTGGTGCCCAGGATGGAGAGGCCTCCCAGCACTCCCAGCCGGGGGTTAAGTGTCTTCTTGGCCAGAGTTTCTCCGTCAGTGACGAAAACTTCAACCTCAACTCGTTTGTCCCTCCCAGCTTCACAGGCGTCCAGCACTTCTTCCACCGCCCACTGGATCATCTGTCTGGGGACCGGATTGATGGCGGGCTCACCCACCTTTAGCGGCAGTCCTGGCTTGGTAACCTCACCAACCCCTTCCCCGGCCTTATACACGATTTCAGTTTTAGCTTTCGTAGGCCCCAGGAGCCGGACCCGCGCTCCAATCTCTGCGCCGTGGGTCACATCGGGATCATCTCCGGCATCCTTGACAACTGAACATAGTGAAGTATTTCCGTCCAACAGACTTCGGCGCAGAGGAACACTCAGGACTCTGCCTTCAGGAAGAGTCACTGAGATCGGATTCAGTGGCATACCGGTCAACAGGAGCTGAAGTGCACTTTTCGTGGCAGCAGCGGCCGCGGTTCCGGTGGTAAAACCCTCCCTCAGTTTTCCTTTTCGCCTACGCTTAGTCCGAGTTCGTTTAGCTGGCATCGCAGTCCATGCCTTATTGATATTGTCCGTCGTCCGTTGTTGCTCACTTCGTTCGCCGCATAGCGCCAAGCGCAGAGCGCATAGCGTGTGGTTGCCACTTATTAATCCGCTTTGCGCTATGCGCTATGCGCTATGCGCTTTGCTCTGTTTCGCTGCTAGGTTAGCAATGGCATTGACAGTCGCGGCGGCAACAGCACTACCACCCTTTCTACCTCCAACACTAATGTACACAAGCCCGGAAGCCATCAACAGCTCTTTTGCTTCCGCAGCATTTACAAAGCCTACGGGCATGCCCACAACCAAATTCGGTTGGAGTATTCCCTGTTTATGGAGTCTCACCAATTCAATAAGCGCGGTGGGTGCATTACCAATGACTGCCAGTCCACCGTGCAGTAATTCTCTGGCTTGTGAGACGGCTGCAGCGGCACGGGTAATGTTCTCTCTTTTGGCAACAGTGACTACCTCGGAGTCATCGATATAGCAGTGAACCTCGCAACCAAACTGAGCCAGGTGCCGCCTGGTAATTCCTGCCTGGGCCATACGTGTGTCCGTGAAAATGGCAACTCCGCTCCTGATGGCAGCAATACCTGCTGCCACTGCCTGAGGGTGAAAGCAGGTATTTTGCAGAAATTCAAAATCAGCAGTAGTATGAATGAGTCTTCGCACCACTGCCCACTCGTCAGCTTTTAGACCGTGATCCCCTGCCTCTTCCTCGATGATCTTGAAACTGAGCTCTTCAATTTTAGCCGGGTCAACCTTGGTGATCTCAACCATTATCTATCCTCGCACTTCATGATGTCAGTAGTCCGTCGTCCGTTGCATAGACAACAGAGAGCATGGGGTGAAAATGTTGTCCAATACCTATAAATCCTTTTATCGCAAGCAGCCTCCGGCCCAGAGGGGCCTACGGCCCGGAGGGAGCTTGCCTCCTGCAGAGAGCTGTTCGCTATGACTAACTCTTTTCTTGATACTCCCTGCAGCTATCCACAAAATGAGCGGCCATAGCAGGATTACTGCCGAAGTGCAGATGAATGTAGCCCGCCAGGGTATTGTTGAGCATGAAACCATCTGTGCCGACTTCGATTCCTTTACGACTGCTCAACCGGAAAAGGTCGGGAACTTTCCCGGGATCCCCGATTAATTCAGAATAATGAAACTCGTGGCCACGAGCCTTCAGTCCCTTTGGCCCCAGCAAACTATCCTCTTTGA
Organism: Desulfobacteraceae bacterium; assembly: GCA_002899795.1. Lineage (GTDB taxonomy): Bacteria > Desulfobacterota > Syntrophobacteria > BM002 > BM002 > BM002. The sequence goes on from PPDG01000037.1 coordinate 3,862, forward strand.
GAACTACCTCACGGTAGCCGAGGGCCTTTCGGTGCGGGAGCATCCTGGTACTGAAAGGGTAAAGCTCCACCATGGGGTAGTTAGTCCCCTCCACCTCAATTGAACGGCTAAGGTACATGAAACCGCCGCATTCGGCGAATATGGGCATTCCCCTGTGAGCTGCCGCCAGAATTTCTCTTCTCAAGCTTTCATTCTCTGCTAGCTTCCCAGCATAGAGTTCCGGGTAACCTCCACCCAGATACAGGCCCGAAACATTTGCAGGAAGATTCGAATCCCGAACCGGAGAAAAAAAACAGAGTTCAGCACCAAAGTGGGTGAGCAGGTCCAGGTTGTCCTGGTAGTAGAAGCAGAAGGCTTCGTCCCTTGCCACTCCGAGTCGTATCCTGGCTTGGCGAGCTGTCGGCCCAGGCAGAATCTCATCACTCACTGCGGTGGCCCGCATCTCCAAGAGCTTACTCACATCGAGGTGTTCTTCCACGAGCACGGCCAGCTTGTTGAAAAGATCAGCAGAATAAGGCTCTTCATCGGAGGTGACCAACCCCAGATGCCGTTCAGGAATCATTACCTCCTCAAATCGAGGTAGCCCTCCCAAAAAAGAAACATCAGGAACCGATTCCATGGCCTCGGACAAAAACCGAGCATGGCTGTCACTTCCTACCTTGTTGGCGATCACCGCTCCCAACCGCAAATCCCTCTCATACGTTTTAAAGCCATGGACCAGGGCGGCAATACTCCGTGCCATACTGCTGGCATCCACAACTAAAATTACCGGAGCGTTAAGCCACTTGGCCATTTGGGCGGTGGATCCAGCTTCTGACCGTCCATCATAGCCATCGAATAGGCCCATTACCCCTTCCACTATACCCAAGTCCTTACCTTGCATGGACCGGCAAAACGTTGCCCGATTATACTTTTTTGAAAGCATCCAGCCATCTAAGGTGCGGCTAGGCGCTCCAAGCAGTCTGGTATGATGCCCCGGGTCAATGAAGTCAGGACCCACTTTGAAGCTTTGCACCGTGAGTCCTCTTTTCTGAAATGCAGCCATTAAACCCAGGGAAATCGTGGTCTTGCCCACTCCGGAATGGGTTCCCGCGATCACCATGCATGGGACTGTGGACACCTTCTTTTTCTGGTTGCTCGCTTCGGTCATCGTTCTTTTGCTGAGTGAGGTATAGTAAAAACCATCGGCCATTTGCTATTCTAGAATGGATACAATGTATTTAGTTAACCCGGTTAAATCAAGTTTTACTTATTCATCTCCTTCTTAACCGGATGCCACTTGGCCTGAGGCGGAGGACGGCTGAAAGCTGAGAGGGTTAGTAAGGTCCGGTGGCTATCAAGACAATTCGCTTGGACCAGACTCTCGGCTCGAAGCAACTCTCAAACTTAAAAGAGCGGTCGCTGAGGGAGGCCCAGGTA
>PPDG01000564.1 GCA_002899795.1 Desulfobacteraceae bacterium
CGTATCTTGGGAGGACTATCCTGCGAGTGAATTTTGCAGGATATTCATATCCAGTATTGACACATTAATAAATTTCAGGCCAAATAGAGGAAGCAACGGCCCAAACCATATGGCTAAGGGTCCTGAGCCTTGGGTTGAAAAATGATCTGTCCAAAGTGTGGCTTCAGTCAACCTGATGATTACTACTGCGCCCAGTGCGGCGTTAATGTGGAGAAGTATGTCCAGAAAAAAAGAAAGAAGCGTTTTAATCTAGGATTAATCATAACCGTGCTCTCCATTGCGGCCCTCTCCCTTGCATTGTTTATGAGTATCCCGGAAGATCCAAAAAAGTCAGACATCAGCAAGGCTAAATCAAGAGAGACAAAGGTCGCCCAAAGATCACCCTCCCGAGAAAAGCCACAGGAACAAAATGTGACCCCCAGAGCCCGGAGACGCCCTGGGAAAGTGCGAGGAGAAACCCCTGGAGTTGCAAGATCTGGAAATCAGCTTGCCCGCAAGCAAGAAACAGCCGGAAAATCCTCACTCGAGGATGCCGCAAAAAGGAGCACGCCACAGAGTGAGCCGAAGGAAAGTACCCTTACCAGCAAAGGATGGTTTGACAAGGGCTTCAGATTGGACGACGATTCCGACAGCGAGATAGCATTTTATCAAAAGGCTATAGAGCTGGACCCGAAGTTTGCTCCTGCCTACTATCGTCTCGGTGCAATTTACTTCCGCCAGGCCGAGTATGATCTGGCCGCAGAAAACTTCGCCACCTTCCTGCTCCATGCCTCCGAGACGGACAGGCAAAGATATAACATCGAATTATATTTCTCGCCAGAGGACCTGGAAGCAATCCGAGCGGCAACAGAAGAACCCGGCCCCGAAGAAGTGGAACAGGAGGTTGCTGCCGAGCCTGCAGAGGTTGAAAGTGCGGAAACAGCTGAGGAGGTAAGCACGGAGACAAGCGAGGAAGTGGAATCAATTGTCAGGTTTTCAACGAGCAACGGGCATATGGTGGTGCCCGTCCTCCTCAATGAATCGAGGACTAGCAGTCTGCTTTTCGATACCGGAGCCAGTATTACCGTTCTTTCCACAAAACTGGCTCAGAGCCTCGGACTGGTGGCGGCAGTTGGCAAGACAATAAGACTGAAAACAGTGGCAGCAGATGTTAAGGCCAAGGTGGCAACGCTGGACTCCATCACGGTTGGGGGCCTGAGCAGGTCAGACTTCCCGGTAGCAGTAGTAGACCTCAACCTTGGCACCAGCGGACGCTTCGAGGGGATTTTGGGAATGGACTTCCTCAGAAACTACACCATCCGCATCGACAATCAAGCCAACAGAATATTCCTCTCACCCAGATAATCAAACCCTCACCAACCCCCCAAACTCCGACTTCACCACCACAATCGAATTTTACCCATTTTATCCCGTACATGTTTTGGGTAAATTTACCCCTTTTGTGTACGGGATGTTTTGGGTAAAATAGATATGTTTTGGATCTCTGGGTTGACTAAAACTGGAGGGAGGGGCACATGAGTCCGATAGATGCATTGGAAAGTGGCCGGGTGAAGAGATTTTTTAGTGCTAGACAAAAGATAAACGCACCTGGGCTAATTAGCCATATTACCCAACGAGCCTCAGGTGCTGAGCTTTTGTTTCGTGAAAAAGATGACTACTTGGAGATGCTGGCCAGATTGAAGCAGATATGCCAAATTTATCAGGTTGAGCTTATCGCCTTCGTCTTAATGCCCAACCACGTCCACTTTTTGTTGCATCAGAATGCGGCGAACCTACACGAGGCAATGCGAGATTTGTTCTCCCAGTACGCCCGCCGTCACAACAAGAAATACATGAGAAATGGATATGAAACCAGCCGATTTTTAAGTCTTCCGGGCCAAAAACAGTCTCTTGTGCTAGAACCGGTTTGTCCGCAACAGAAAAAACGGCAAGTCCCAGAATTAGATAGATAATCTTTCTTGGCCAGCTCCATCCCAGTCGAGTGCTTCTTTCTTTTTTCATCAGGTGCCCCCTTAAAAGACTGGAGATAAGAAATTGTACGCCGGAACATCTCCCCAGCCCATGTATAAGAAATAATGGTAATTTTCTGCGCGCCTTCTACTTCCAGCTAGTTTCCGTCCGGAAACGACTGAGTGTCATTCTGAGCCCTTCGACCCTTCGACAAGCTCAGGGCAGGCAGGCTCCACGAGACTACGCCCGGGACAGGCAGGACAAGAATCTCTCCTAACCCCTCGGAACCGGGAGATTCTTCGTCGTCCCGCAATCGGCGGGTCTCCTCAGAATGACATACAAAAGTAAGGTCTACGGATGGACACAAGCCAGTCCCATGCATTGCCCGCTTCTTTCCACTTCACATACTGGTGCTGAGGGCAGAGGACGGCGTCGCACTCTTCGCATTGGACACAAGTAGCTGCGTCAGTGAGACCTGATTCGTTTATCCAGGCGTGGGTGCGCCTTCTGAGGTAACCTGGCGAGGACCGCTCTATGGTAACTTAGTGCCCCTAAGTCCCCTACGTAACCCACATTATCCACGAAACGTCTACTGCGACCGCGGACATGAGCGCCCTTCCGCGGTCTCGTAACACCCTTTCATGGTTATGCGGGCTTAGATGTACAGCAGTTCCTCGCCAGGCTAATTAAAATGAGGTTGAAACGTCCTCGGGCTCATGTCTTACGGTCAGGTAGTCAAATGCCTTCTGCAACACCAGAACTGCTTTGGGGAGATCGTTAACCCCCAAACTGGTCGTGGTCTTAAACATTCCTTCTTTGTCACGATAGACCTTCTGCACAGAGATCCGATTCTTCGTAAAACTCTGGCCGTCCTTCTCGTGTTCGTTGGCAAAGATTGCTGCCTTGACTCCGCCGTGTTGGAAGACTTTCTCCGGTCTGTTAGACATTTGTGCCCCTCCTTTGTGCGGACCGGCCGAGATGCCCATGCAGGATGACAGTGGGGGCCAACGTCAGCCTCGTCTCACCGTCTGGGTCTTGCAATCATGCATAGGCCGTGTGCGCCAGGTGTGACATCTTAGGACATCCCGGAGGTCCCGCCGTTGGTTGTGATTGCCCCCAGCCCCTTTTCTCGACCCTGCGGTAAGGCAGTCAGAGAGAAAGTATGCCCTGCTAGGGCCGAGCGGTCTACCAGTTGAACAATGTCGGCACGGAATTGCTCCCGACATTGAAACCACTGGTAGGGTCATGCATTAACTATTGGTACTGAGATACGCTCTGAAAAAATGTGGTAGGGGTGCCCCCCCAGAGTTTAATCACGCACTATAATGAACGAGGGTATGATAAATCCTATTAATCAAAGAATTTAGAGCAGGCTTATTGGTCTTGTCAAGGGAAAAATTGAGAAACGCTCTACAACTGTTAATTACTTCGAGCTCAGCGTGCTTAACGGTCAACATTGTCACACTTAAATCTAATCCGATCATAGGGATGTTTTGGGTAGGGGGAGGTATTTGGTAGTAGGGTGTGGGATGGAAAATGGTTGATGGAGGAGAGGGAGGGGTAAGCCTGGTGGTGGGAGGTTTGGGCCTTCTATTTGTTTTTATCCAGGCCTAGTTCTTTGATTTTATAGAGGAGGGCCTTGTAGCTGATCTGGAGGATCTTTGCTGCCTTCTTGCGGTTCCAGCCAGTCTCTTGGAGAACTGCACTGATCAACTTGCCTTCTGCTTCCTGGACAGCCTTCTTTTTCACTTCTTTGAGGGGGGGGAACTTTCTCTGTTCTCCAAGTTCTTGATCGTCCGCAAAAGGTGCCCCAGGTTGGGCGCCCAGTTGTCGACTATCGATCTTCCTGGCATCCCTGCCCATCAGTTCTTGTTTAAGAGTGTCCCAATCACCCAGGAGCATCAGGCGACCAACCACATTCTTGAGTTCTCTTACATTGCCGGGCCAACTGTACTCGTGGAGAAACTCCATTGCTTCGCCAGCAAAATCAAATCTGGCGTTGTAGCTGGTCTCGGCGAACTCTTCACTGAAATGATTTATGAGAGGTTGGATGTCATCCGTTCTTTCTCTGAGCGGAGGGATAAATATTCGAATGATATTAAGGCGATAGTACAAGTCCTCCCGAAAACGGCCCTCCCTGATACTCTGTTCGAGCTCTTGATTGGTGGCGGCCATTATCCAGCAGTCAACCTGCACATCCTTTTTTCCGCCCAGGCGTGAAAATTGAAGATCCTGCAGGACCTGAAGCATCTTAGATTGGAGAAACATTGGCATATCTCCAATCTCGTCCAACAGCATGGTGCCCTTGTGGGCTACCTCGAACTTACCCTGTTTCGACCTGTCGGCACCGGTAAAAGCGCCCTTCTCGTAGCCAAAGAGCTCACTTTCGAGAAGTTCCCCGGGGATGGCAGCGCAATTAACCTTGATAAAAGGCCTGTCTCTCCGGATCGAGCTGAGGTGAAGTGCCTGGGCGACCAATTCTTTGCCCACTCCACTCTCGCCACAGATAATGACGTTAAGATCGCTGTTCGCAACCTGACGAATGAGTTCCTTGGTCTTTACGATGGGCTCACTCTTACCGACAATGAGGCGATCACAAACGTCCATATCAATACTCACAGTAGCTCAATATTTGCTGAACTCTACCTGCCCCTTCAACTGAATGAGCCAAATTAACGTGGGGCTTTCTCCCTATAATAGACCAGGTACTTCAAAGGAACGATGCTGCTTATCTTCAGAAGTAGTTCTGCAGGCATCTATCCCGATCCAGTGTTTTCAAAAAATTGTAAAGCCACGAGATTTCAAATTAATCTACTGACTCGCTATATTAAGGGTGATGGGGCTCAGCGTCAACAAATTTTTCGTTGACCCACAGACTATAGTGTGGTAGCGTCGAATCACTCAATATTATCAACACATTATGCACAACTCATTTCTTTTGCTCCTGAAATAGATCTTATTGATACAGGCTTTGGTTTGAAGTTAACCACAGAGGCACAGAGGCCACGGAGGAGGTAGGTTTTTCCCTGGCCGGGAGACGGCGGCCAGGGAAAAGAAACCGCCGGCTTCGCCGGAAAAGCAGTAGTACTTGATGGGGGGCACCATGGAGATCAACGACCTTACTGGCGAGGTCATTGGAGCAGCCATTGAAGTTCACAAGGCGCTTGGACCAGGGTTGCTCGAAAGTATTTACGAAGAATGCATTTGCATAGAGCTTCACTTGAGAGAGATTGCATACGAAAGGCAAAAGACATTACCTCTAGAGTACAAAGGGGTAGGACTGGATAGCGCTTATCGACTGGATC
>PPDG01000101.1 GCA_002899795.1 Desulfobacteraceae bacterium
AATGCGGACATTGACAAATTGGCTAATGAGAGAGGCGAAATACGAAATGGAATGGTGCCTAGCCCGGATATTTCATGAATTGCTATCGCTAGACCACGAAGATGGGCGTGCCACCTGGCAACCGCAGGGTGTTGGTTCCGAGGCGTACCTGAACGGTACGTCGCAGGGGCGGACACCCAAGGACGCCAGGAAGGACGGCCATATCCGTGGTCGCAGCAAGTGATTCATGAAATATCCGGGCTAGTGGGGACAGTTCCCACCTGCCGGACTGTATACCAATAACCATCAGTTCAGGGAAGAAAGAATGAAAATTAGAAGAGGACTATCCGGAGGACAGTACAAGCCCCTAAATGATCAAGACATCAAGAAAATTCATGAGACCTCCATGAAAGTCTTTGCTGAAATCGGCGTCCAGGTGAATTTTTCTGAGGCCAGAGAACTCTTTCGACATGCTGGAGCAGAGGTGGAAGAATCGTCCCGGGTCGTCAAAGTACCGCCAGACTTGGTGCAAGAACTAATTTCCAAGGCACCCTCTATGGTCACTCTTTGCGGTCGGGCGGAAAACGGCGAGCTCGACTGTGAGATCGGTGGGGACAAAGTCTACATGGGTACCGGCGGTACAGCCTTGAACGTTCTGGATCCAGGGAGCAGGGATGCCCGCCGTTCGCAACTGAAAGATGTCATGAATATGGCCCGGCTGGTGGAGGCTCTGGATAATATCCATTTTTACATGCTCAATGTATACCCCAATGACCTTCCGGATGAAGACATAGACGTAAACCGCTTTGGTGCGGCCCTGAACCGAACTCGCAAGCATGTCATGGGTGGCGTCTACACCGTAGAAGGGGTAAGAAACGTCATCAAAATGGCAGAAATCATAGCTGGTTCACCTGAAGAGTTAAGAAAGCGGCCCTTCATTTCCATGGTCACCTGCAACATCAGCCCATTTAAACTGGACAAGAGTTACAGTCAGCTTGCCATAGAGGTGGCGCGCAACCGTATTCCAGTGGTCGTGCCTGCTGAGCCTCTCTGCGGAGCCACGGCCCCCATCACCTTGGCCGGTAATCTGGTTGTTCAAAATGTGGATACCCTGGCCGGGGTCATGCTAACCCAGCTCGTCAATCCGGGTACGCCGGTGCTCTACGGCTGCATTTCTTCCATTACCGACTTGCGGGATATGAAATACCTCTCCGGCGCGGTGGAAATGGGTCTGATGAACGCCGCTTCGGCCCAGGTGGCGCGATTCTATCAGCTGCCTCTCTATTCAACAGCCGGCATGTCCGATTCCAAAGTGAACGATGCCCAGTCTGCTTATGAGTCTGCGATTACGGGTCTCATGGTGGCACTGGCTGGGGGGAATTGCATCCATGATGCTGCTGGATTTCTGGAGTTCTGCATGACCGCTTCATTCGACAAGTTGGTAATCGACAATGAGATCATCGGCATGATCATGCGAGCTGTTGAGGGCATCAAAGTTGACGATACTACTCTTGCTTTTGACGTGCTCAAGAAAGCTGGCCCCGGTGGCCACTTTGTCTCCAGCCGTCACACCCGACGCTACATGCGCTCCGAGCAGTTCCACCCCCAGCTCAGTGACAGGGACAATCGAGACAAATGGGAAGGCCTCGGAGCAAAGGATACTCTTGACCGGGCAACTGATAAGGTGCGCCAAATTCTCGATGCGCCTGCTCAATCTATCCTCCCCCTGAAGATACGGGAACAGCTAACGCAAGAGATACCGGGACTAAAGAATTTTCTAATGGAATAGCGGCCCAGGAGCAAGTAGACCATGATAGTCATTGGAGAAAAAATCAACGGTACACTTCCCATGGTGAAAACCGCAATCCAAAATCGAGACCGGAGAAGACTCCTGGACTTGGCCAAGCAGCAAGCTGGAGCCGGCGCCAGCTATATTGACGTCAATGTGGGGACTGGGATTGGCTCTCGGGAGGACGAAATTCAAGCAATGGAATGGGCCGTTGAAACCATTCAGAGTGAGGTGGAAGTACCCCTGAGCATCGACAGTGCAGATCCGGCTGTATTGGAGAGCGGTCTGAAGAGCCGCAACGGACGCCCATCTTTGATCAACTCGGCCAAGGCAGAGCAAGAAAGCTTGGACGAGGTGGTACCGCTGGCCAGTACCTACAATGCGCCTTTGGTGGCGTTGACCATGGATGAAGAGGGGATACCCAAAACGGTTCAAGACCGTCTGCGGGCAGGCGAAAAGATAGCGGCGGCCTGTCAAAAATACGGAGTCCCCATTGAAGAGGTCTTCTTTGATCTCCTGGTTATGCCCATCAGCACGGATGTGAAACACGGGCTGATAACCCTGAGCGCTATTACCGAGGTAAAAAAAGCGTTCCCCGGTTCCAATACGGTTCTTGGTATTTCCAATATATCCTATGGCTTACCAGAAAGAGGCAGGTTGAACTCAGCCTTCCTGTACATGGCGGTCTGCGCTGGCCTCGACGCCGCCATTATTGACCCTCTGGACGAAGAGATCGCCGCTGCGGTGAAAACGGCCGAGGTGCTGGTAGGGAGGGACAGACACTGTCGTAAGTACATGCGGGCATTTCGGAAATGACCTTAGGTTTTATCTCTCACAGAGCCTGCAGGGCTCGGGCGAGAGACATGCTGATCGCTGATAGCTCACAGTTTACAACAAGGAGGAAAAGGTGATCGACACATACAGAGAAGGGGTCCTGGTTAAACCTTACGAGCGGTTGAGTCAGGAGCAAGTCCAGTGGCTAGACCAGGCCTCGCTAAGCATTTTGGCCGACCCGGGAATTTGGTGCTACAACGAGCGGGCGGCAAAGCTCTTTCAAGCGCATGGGGCCAAGGTCTGGGAGGACGAAAAATCCATCTCTCCTTGCTGGCGCGTAACCTTTCCTGCAGGCCTCATAAAGGAGGCAGTGGCCAAAGCACCGGCCCGCCTTGTGCTGGGCGCCAGAAAACCGAAAAATCGTCTTCTCCTGGATGCGGAGGTACCCCGAGTTTACTTCGGCTCTGGCTCCGAGGCCAACATCTGGCTTGAGACGGAGATGGAAGAGTTTATTAGCGTCAAAGACGGTGACGTAAAGGTGAACGTGCCCCGGTTCAAAGAACTCCGAGGCAATACTGCCCTGCTCAGCCGGGCTGCCAAACTCTGCGACAGATTGGAACATCTGGACTTCTTCATTCGGCCCTTGAACATCCAGGATCCTGAGATCACCTCCGAAAATCACGATGTGAACAAGTTCTTCGCCAGTCTCAACAACATCACCAAGCACGTCCAAGCCGGCCTGACCACACTGGAAAAACTGAACGACGTGGTGCGTATTGCGGAAATTATCGCCGGTGGGATTGAGCCCCTCAGGGAAAACCCCATGGTTTCCTTTATTGCCTGTGTGTTCAAGAGCCCGCTTCAAATCGTGGACGACACTGCTGAGAAGGTTTTTGCCATCGTGGAGAGCGGTTTACCGCTGGTCATTTCTTCTTCTCCCCAGGGAGGCTCTTCAGCCCCTATCCAGGAAGCAGGCATGGTCGCCCAGATTAATGCTGAAATCCTGGCGGGTATCACCTTCACGCAGCTGATTAGAGAGGGTTCCCCAGTGCTTTATGGAAGTGTTCCCGTACGAGCCCGTTTGGATGACCTGCATGACCTCTACGGTTGCCCGGAATTCAACCAGTACAATATAGACTGTGTTCAGTTAGCTCGTTACTACCAGGTGCCTTGCTACTCCACCGCCGGTGTGGGGGATGCCAAGGTCCCTGGCATGCAGGCGCTGTTTGAAAAACTTCTCACTCATCATTACATGGCCATGAGTGGGGCTCAGTATATCCATTATGCCTTTGGGCTCCTGGATCGGACCAACACCTTCTGCCCGGTTCAGGCTGTTCTCGACAATGAGCAAATAGGCAAAATAAAACACTGTTTGCGAGAGCCCAAGGTTAATCAGGCCGAAATAGATGACATGCTCAAGATAGTTAAGAAAGTGATGGCTTCCAGCCATCGACTTTATGCCCGCTTCGCTCGGAAGGCCATGCACCGTGGCGACGTTTCTAATCCCTACCGATTTGAAACCAAGGATCTGGAAGACAAGGTCATAGAGAACGCCCTTGATTACATGGAAAAATTGGAGGCGGAGCCAGCGGAGCACCTGGATCAGGAAACCCAAGAGCGGATTTTCGCAGAAGTTCCAGGAATTCTACCGAGCCTGAGAACATACTAGTTGTCTTTTCATGTAGGAGCGACCTCCCCTCCGGTCCGTAGGCCCCTCTGGGCCGGAGGCTGGTCGCGATTTTTGGGACTTTCCTTATTTAAGACTTTAGACATTTTAGCTCACTTTAGTACACTTTAGGGCATTTATCTTTTGGAGAGGAGAGATGAACAATGGATAAACAGGAGCTTCTGAAGACGCTTGCCTTTAACGTGGTCCAGGGAAGAGTGGAGGCTGAAGACGAAGGTTTTGATGAGGGTCTAGAGGGTCAGCCTGCTGTTACAGAATTAGTAGAACAGGCCATAGAGCAAGGTATTGATCCCAAGGAAATTGTTTTGGAGGCCCTTACCAAGTCCATGGAGGAAGTGGGAGAGAAATTCGAGCGGGATGTATATCTCATCCCGGACATGCTTGCTTCGGCAGAGTGCGTTGGCGTGGCCATGGATATTTTGAGCCCGCATCTGATCAAAGCCGGGGTAAAGAGTAAGGGTACGTTCGTCATCGCCACAGTGGCGGGAGATCTTCACGATATCGGCAAGAACATCGTGGCGATAATGCTGAAGGGAGCCGGTTACCAGATCATTGATTTGGGTACGGATGTATCTGCGGATCGCATTATCGGTGCGGTAAAGGAAAACGAGGCACCCTTTATCGGCCTTTCCGCACTTCTGACTACAACCATGCGAGTGATGGCAGAGGTTGTGAGGAAACTGGAGCAAGAGGGCCTTCGCGACAAAGTCAAAGTGCTCATTGGCGGAGCGCCCACCTCAGCAGCGTTCGCCCAAGAAATCGGGGCGGATGCCTATTGCAGGGACGCTTTTGATGCCATTGATATATTGAAAACAACGGCAGCGTAAGCAGAAGCCCGGACGTTTCATGAATTCACGCCCTGGCGTGACTGCGACCGAGGATATGGCCGTCCTTCCGAGCGTCCTCGGGTAGGGTGAAAAACCATGTCGGAAAAGAAAGCATATACTCAAGCCTTCCATA
>PPDG01000592.1 GCA_002899795.1 Desulfobacteraceae bacterium
AGTGAATATTCGAAAAAAAATGAGAAACAGAAAAGTCCAAAAAAGATAGAGTCCCAAGGTCCCCAGGAAACGGTATTTGAAGGGGATGTGTTCTGAGACTTCTTTGATGAAATTGTTCATTCTTCCTTTTGGTTTTTCAAAGCGAATTCTGATTACCTGGCCTATTGTCATCTTATCGTCAATATGAGTTCCGCCGGGTATGAGAAAGTCGAGCGTTATCGGCGCTTCTTGCTTATGCAGGACGTCGTTGGTTGCTCGAAATGGCATGGAGAAAACCTTCTGGCAAATTATGAATATTGTTCCCAACCCGATTACGAGGCATAATAATGATGCCATTGAGAACAATATTTTGGTCTGACGTGTCATAGGAGAGTATCCCATCCTTTCATTACCACTTGCGAGATAGGTCATATTAAACTGTCTGCGTGGGAAACGCTACGTGAAATTCCGTCATTGATCTCTATGCCCGGTCAAACTCTATCCTAATTCTTTTGCCGTTTATTGCATTTCCTTTAAATGACCTTAGAGTGTGTTATAAGCTCTGAAAACATCACCCGGTGAAATTTAATTGTAAACCACTGAGGGGAGGAAGTCTGATGGAAATCAAGCAGCGGGGATCACATCTGGACCATCTGGTGCGTCAGACACGCATGCATCACACTCAACTGAGTTCCATGGCCGACATGAAAGCCAACATGCTGCTGACTATCACATCAGTAGTTATAACTCTTTCCGTCGGTTACATCACAGAACCACATCTCAAGTGGGCTATAAGTGTTTTGATTGCCTTTTGCCTGCTGACCATTGGCTTGGCCACGTATGCCGTGATGCCCAAGATACCTTTTCTCGTCAAACGAGAGACAGCCGACATAACGAAAACTCCAGGTTTCAACTTACTTTTTTTTGCCGACTTTATCCGTCTGTCTTATGAGGAATTTGAAATGGCCATGGAAGAGGTGATGAACGATCCCAGCCTTACGTATCAGGTGCAGATTCGAGAACTTTACACGCTCGGAATGTTTCTGGCCAAGAAAAAGTATCTTTTTTTGCGTCTGGCTTACATTACTTTTATTATCGGCGCCTTCGCCAGTGCTTTGATCGGCCTTTTTTCAGGCGTTCTTGGCTAGTCCATCTGTTTCACTTTTATTCTTGCAACTTTACACCCTTTTCCGTACCCTACGGGTAGAATACTTCATCATCGGGGCAAGGTATCGAACATCCTTCTTGGCCCTTTGATCCTAGCCCGACAGTTAATCTCCAGTCTTTGCACCGTGCTCAATCCTAAATCTACCGGACCTGTGCCAATTGCCTTTTGGTAGAAATTTTGCAAGTGCTCCTGATGCAAGGGCATCAAAAAGATGGAACGCTCTCTACAATTGTTTAAGTTCTAAGAAAGGTCTGGGGCTTTGAGCTCAACCAGAAAGGATTACCCCGTAAGAGAGGGATACAAAATGGAAGGCAAAGAAAAACGGTTGCAACCCAGAGTGGAGGTCAGGTGGCCTGTCACCATGTTGACTTCCGAAGGGGCGATCCAGGGAGAAACGAGAGACATCAGCATGCAAGGGGCATATATCTATTGTGACCAGCCTCTTCCCCTCTTTGAAAGGTTTGTCTTGAGCGTCAAAGCTCCCGCTGCTTCCATGCAGGTTATGGCCCAGGTAGTATGGTCCAACAACTCTCCGGCTCGCCAAGTAGATGAACCACCTGGCATGGGCGTCCGTTTTATCTGGTCTTAATCAAAACCATCGGGCTAGTCGTCAATATACCAACTGACGCTGATGGTTGTCTCAAGAGGAACATCTTCCCATTGGGCTAGAGCCTTCCAGACGACATCGTATTTGTTCCCCGCACTCCAAAGCAGCCAACCACGAGCGCTGGATTCATCCAGCGCACGGAGTTGCTCGAGAACATAGTCCTCGTCAAAGTTATTGGTGCCCAATGGAAAAGCCTGGATCCAAGGCCTGAGGGTAGCCTGCGAGTTCGTCAAAAACCGTGCAAATCTCTCAGACGTTTCTGAAACCAACAGGTAGGGCTGATCGTTTGGATTGGCAATACCTTGGAAGGGCCTATGGAAATGAGAAGGGTAAATCATTGGTGAGATCACGTCACAGTGTCTGGCCAAATCCTCTATTTTTTGGCCGGTCATCTCAATATCTTCGGACCGCCCCCAAGCAATAATTCCAAATACGTCAATGGACAACAGAACCTTGTAGGGAGCCAGCTCGTTCTGCGCTTGAGCAAGAAAGTCCGTAATGATTTTGTCTCTAGGGATGCTTTGCCCATCAGGCCCGGATTCAGCATATTCAATATTCTTCTTGGTGGGAAATCTTATGTAGTCGAATTGGATTTCATCCACCCCCATCTCTGCCAACTCTTTGGCTATAGCCAGATTATACTCCTGTACTGTCGGATGCGAGGGATCCACCCAGGCAACCTTGCCATTTTCCACCAATGGCTCAGCGGTGATGCTATCGCGCAAGGCCAACTCAGGTTTTTCGGTTGCCAAAAGCTGATCATAAAAAAGAACCAGGCGCATCCCAACGTGTATGTTTCTCTCGTGTAGATAATGAATCAGCTTGGCCAGGTCCCTGGTGACTGGATTAGCATTGGCACCAATCTCGCCGGCCAGGCTCACTTTCGATGGATAAGAGAGCATCCCGGACAGATCTTTGCCATCCAGGATGACGGTGTTGCCGCCGGCACCTATAAGCTTCTCCACCAGTCTCTGAATTTTCTGGGTGGCCATGGTATAGCGGTTCAAATAAATACCCTTGGCCACAAAATCTATCTGTTTTGGGACCGTCTTGGCTGCAACGGGTCTTGACCGGACCAGAGGTATCAGGAGACGTTGCTCCGGCCGGATCAAAGATCCATCTATCCCACTCAACAGCTTGATCTTCTCCACCAAGTCAGCAACCGTTAACTCCTCCGTTAGTGGCAGATAGCGCCTGGCGATTTTGTGTAGAGACTCTCCGCGGGAAACCCAATGAATTAGCTCTGTATCTTTTAGAATACTTTCTGCCCAAACATCCTTTGATTGAAGCATAAAGCCCGCCAAAAAGAATACTAAAAGATATAATTGGATTTTGATAATTGGTATTCGTATTAACATGTTAACCTTATTGCTTTCTCATATCTCTCCGCGGACAAAATGGTATCTCTTAACGCAAAGCAATGATCGTGCCTAAATATCCACGTAGGTAGTTGTTATTATGAATTTTTTCAGAAATCTCTCTTCACAGCTACATTGAAGAGCGATGGTGGGCAAGGGATGTATGCTTGGGGGTTGGATGTATTGTTAAAAAGGCAGTAGTCAAAGTGGACTGAAAATAATAAGATCCACGTTTCATGGGAAATCTTAAAGTGGGATGAACATGGTTGATATTCCTGTTGCCACCAAAGAGAACCGAGACCCTGGACCGCTTGCGAGAAAAGGTATGCAGGCGGCATGGCCAATCTGCCTGGGCTATTTCCCCATAGGATTGGCTTTTGGCGTGCTGGCTCAAAAAGCCGGCCTCCATCCTGTGGAGATTGGTCTTATGTCTCTCCTGGTTTTTGCTGGGAGTTCTCAGTTTATAGCCGTATCAATGCTCGGTGGAGGCGCAACAGCACTGTCCATTGTAATAACCACTTTCGTAGTCAACCTGAGACATGTACTGATGAGTTCGTCCCTTGCGGTCTACCTGCGGTCGGTAAGCAGGGGGTGGGTAGCTCTGTTTGCCTACGGCGTAACTGACGAGAGTTTTGCCTTGAACCTGACTCGATTTAGAAATGGTAATTGGGATTGGCGTCAAGCCATGGTGCTCAACCACACTGCAAATGCAGCTTGGATCGGTAGCAGCATCTTAGGAGGTTATAGCGGCCAGTTCATTCCGGCCGGAGCGTTTGGTATTGACTACGCGCTCATTGCCATGTTTCTCTGCCTTCTGGTCTTTCAACTCAGAGGGAAGCTATATACAGTTACCGCGATTATTGCCGGTGTTTTGGCGGTAATTCTCGCACTGCTCGTTCCTGGAAATGTCTACATTGTTCTGGCCTCAATCCTGGCTGCTACTTTCGGCGTCTTTTTCCGACGGCTAGCCCGAAAAAATGGATTGCTCCTATGATACATTCAGAGTATCTCATCTTGGTGGTTGGTATGGGATTGGTCACCTACATCCCACGCTGGTTTCCCATTTTTTTCCTGTCACGGCGCCAGTTGCCCCAATGGTTTTCCGAGTGGCTGGATTTGATCCCGGTCGCCATTCTCAGTGCTCTGGTCTTTCCGGAGCTTGTGACCGGCGGTAATCCGCGCCACCTGGATTTTTCTCAGCCGCAGTTGTGGGTGGCTCTTCCCACCTTTCTTTTTGCCCTGAAAACCAAATCTTTAGGAGGGACGGTTGTTGTCGGTATGCTGCTTTTCTGGATAGTAGGGAAATTACTATAGTCAGAGCAATGGAGCATTGTAGAATGCCAAATTTCAATCACTGAGTTTCAGGGTTTCAGGTGTCGGGTGTCAGGTGTCAGGTGAGAAAAAAAACTGAAACCTGAACACTGAAATCTGAAACCTCCACAAAAGCTCGCAATCTTTACCGGCAAAGCCATTTAACTCTGACCCCCACAAGGCGGGATCTGGGACTGGCCCTGAGGACCAGGTTTTCTATTTTGAATACAAAAAGCAGCCAACGGCTGCTTTTTTCTCTGACTATCAATCTCCGGAGCTATTATTCAAGCAGATTATTGAGCCCATCAACGATTCTCTTGGGGATGGGATTAGAATCGTCTTTGAAATAAAGGGCCAAAATCTGTTCCGGAACTTTAAGCTCTTCGGCCGCTTTGTCAAAACCGACTCCCTTTGCTTCCATTTTTTCCTTAATCGCTTGTTTTTCCGCGGGATCCATGGTGTAGCCTCCTTTTAATCTTAGATACTGACCGCGCCGTCTGCGCTAGTCGGCAGATTACACAATCGTGCCGCAGAGAGCAAGGGTAAAGAAGCGGTCTGTTAAAGTGAATGGAACCCAGGGATTCTAGATTTTAGAATGCAGATTGCAGATCTAGCCAGGATATTTCAATCTCGCGGTAAGGACTAGCCCGGATATTTCGCGAATTGCTGTCGCGAGACCGTGGAGAAGGGTGTGCCACCGGGCAACCGCAGGGGATTGGATCCGAGGCGTACTTGAACAGTACGTCGCAGGGTCCGATACCCGAGG